>DASRJV010000021.1:0-14350 GCA_035649295.1 Propionibacteriaceae bacterium | reverse complement strand
TTCGAGACAGACGTATCCATCGATATCCCCATCCGTTCAGCTCCAGGCCTGTCAGCTTGTTGGTCGGTGCGGTGTACGGGCCATCGACGAACAGGTCGTACGGGGTGCCGTCCATGCCTGGCAACGGGCCAATGTCGATCGTCACCTTGGTGTCAGCGAGGTTGTGCAGCAGCAAGATCGACCCGGCTGGCGACTCAAATCGGTGTGCCAGGACTGAGCGCGGCAGCGGAGCGTCGACCACCGAACACATGCCCGTCCCGATCTCCGGCGCGTTGCGCAGCGTGTGTATCAGGTGCTCGAACCAACGCAGCAGCGAATTGGTGTCGCCTTGCTGTGCCCGTACGTTGACCTTCTTTGCCCCGAGCTTGCCGGTCATGGCGACCGGTCGGAACAGGGCATCGGCCGCCGCGGTGCTGAAGCCGGCATTGGGCGTACCGTCCCAGTGCATGGGTGTTCGGACCGCCTCTCGCCCATCAAGGCTGAGGTCGTCCCCCATACCGATCTCCTCCCCATAACGCAGAGCCGGCGTGCCAGGCAGCGAGAACTGCAGGGCGTACGCGAGCTGAATGTGGCGCTGGTCGCCGCCAAGCATCGGCGCCAATCGGCGGCGAATGCCGCGCCCGTACAGCCGCATTTCAGGACGCGGGGCAAAGGCGCGAAAGACGTCACCGCGCTGCTCGTCAGTCAGCCGACTCAGGTCGAGTTCGTCATGGTTGCGCAGGAAGCTGACCCACTGTCCGCCCTCTGGCAGCTTCACAGCGATGGTCAGGGCTTCGATGAGCGGCTCGGCGTCGCAACGAGCTAGTGCCAGCCAGATACGCGGGTTGAGTAGGAAGTCGAACATCATGTGCGCCCGATCGCTCGGGCCGTCGGGTCGGCTGCCGACAAACTTCACGATCTCGGTCGGCGTCACATTGGCCTCGCAGAGCAACACCGAGTCGCCGCGCAGCCACTGCGTCTGCTGGCGCCACGAGTCCATGATCGAAAAGTCCTGAGGACCTGGATCGACGCCAGGCTCCACCATCTCGATGATGAACGGGGCTGCGTCGATGCGGAAACCGGCGGCGCCAACCTGCAGCCAAAAGCTCATCACCTTGTCCATCTCGGCGCGTACGTCGGGATTCGCCCAGTTGAGGTCGGGCTGGAAGTCATAGAAGCGGTGGAAGTACCACGCCTGCGCCTGCTCGTCAAACGTCCAGGTCTCGGTCTGCTCACCAGGAAACACGGTGCCCTGATGCCGGCTGGGTGGCTCCTCGGCACTCCAGACATACCAGTCGCGGTAAGGGGAATCGGGCTTGCTCCGCGCCGAGATGAACCAGGGATGTTCATCGGAGGTGTGGTTGACGACCAGGTCAAGGATGATCCGGATGCCTCGTTCCTGGGCTTCGCGGGCTAGCTCCGCAAAGTCACCAAGGCTGCCCAACGCGGGATCGATGCCGTAGAAATCGCTGATGTCGTAGCCGCCGTCACGACCGGGACTCGGATAGATCGGGTTGAGCCACAGGCAGGAAACGCCTAATCGGTAAAGGTAATCAAGGCGACTGATCAAGCCCCGTAAGTCGCCGCGGCCGTCCCCATTGGAGTCCTGGAACGACGACACATCGAGGCTGTAGATGACTGCCTTTTGATACCACCTGCTGATCATGGTCGGCACCTTCGCATCGCTCATGCTCATGGACATACCCGTAAGAGGTCCGGCCGACACCGCTGTCCATTCCGCATTACGTGTTCAGACAGGCGCCCACCACCAAATGATGCGCAGACCAGGCAAATGACGCGAAGTCGGCATGGGCAAGCGGGACCAGGTATTAGATTGGGCGGCGCGCGGGCCGACCTGAAGCCGAAGTCGCGCTCGTGCCGCCCCCCAGCACATCACAACCGCGTTGCTCGCCCGCTGTCGGGCAGCGCAGATCGGAGGACTCAGACTGCATGACCGAGTCCTCCTTTGCCCAACAACAGTCTCAAACGGATCCCTCCGCGGACGGCGCAGCAACGCTCTCATTCATGCGAGCGGTGTACGACCAGGTCGACTGGTCTGCGACACCCTTAGGTCCACGAGAAGCCTGGCCCGCGCTGCTGCGGCTCGTCGTTGATCTTTGCCTGGACTCAGACTTCCCGGTCCAGATCAGCTGGGGGCCAGACCTGCTCTTGCTCTACAACGAGGCCTATATTCCGCTGTTGGGCGCAGAGAAACACCCATGGGCACTCGGTCGACCGGCAAGCGAGGTGGGCCCGCACCTCTGGCCAGCCAGCGAGGAACATCTGCGCGAGGTGATGCGGACCGGCCGGGCGTACCACAGCGATGATCAACAGCTGATCATTGACAGACACGGATATCCCGAGGAGGCGTACTTCACGTTCTCCCTGAGCGCCATCCGGGACGCCGACGGCAAGATTGTCGGGCTCTTCAACGCGATCACCGAGACGACGCAGCACATCTTGTACGAGCGGCGACTTCAAGTGCTGCGCAGGCTCGGTGCCATGTCGGTCACCGCCGACGACTCACTGTCTTCGACCTGCCGAGCCGCCGTTGAGCTCATCGGAAGAAACCGGAAGAGCGTCCCGTTCGCCGCAATGTACCTCCGCGACCTTCCTGGTCAAGGTGCACGACGTACGGCCGGCTACGGCTTCGATGAGACCGCCGCTACCTCCTGCGAACTGGTGGAATTTGCACCGACCAGCGGACCGGTTTTCGAGGTGATCGAACATGGGAGCACGGAGCTGGTATCCGGGCTGCGGGAGCGACATCCGGCGGTCTTCGCTCCGGGACCGCTGGGACCGCTAACGCCCGACCAAGCCTTCGTCCTCCCGGTGGTCATGTTGGGCACCCGGACGCCGATCGGCGTGCTCGTCCTTGGGATCAACCCCTATTGGCGCCCAGATGACGCCTACACCGCGTTCGCTTCGATGGCGGCACGGCAACTGGGCGTTATTGTGACTGATGCGGTCTCCTACCAGAGCGAGCGCAAGCGGCAGCAGGCTCTCGCCGAGCTCGATCGGGCACGCACTGAGTTCTTCCAGAACGTCGGTCATGAGCTGCGCGCCCCACTCACCATGCTGCTCACCCCATTGCAAGACATCCTCCGTGAGCCCGGCATCGTGCTTTCTGCAGCTGCGCGAGACACCGTCGAGACGTCGGTGCGAGCGGGTGATCGGCTACAACGAGTGGTGGATACGCTGCGGGACATTTCGCGCGCCGAGTCGGGTGCGCTGGCTCCGGATCGGGAGGACATCGATCTGGCTTCGGTGACCGCCGACGTGGTCGAGGGCTTCCGGCCGGCCACCGAGGGGCGGCTGAACCTGCGTGTCGAGATACCGGCTGAACCGCTCCGGGCCTACGTCGACCGGACCATGTGGACCACTATCGTCAGCAATCTGGTCAACAACGCACTGAAGTTCACGCGCGAAGGCGAGGTCACCGTCGGCTTGAGCGCCGACGAAAGCCAGGTGGTCCTCACCGTCGCCGACACGGGCGTTGGTATCCCGCGGGATGAGCAGGCGCACATCTTCGAGAGGTTCCACCGCGGAACATCTGCTGATGAACAACAAGGTTCCGGGATCGGTCTGGCGCTGGTGGCTGACATCACGTCCGCGCACGGCGGCTCGGTCGAGGTTGAGAGTGAGCCGGGCGAGGGCAGCCGGTTCATCATACGACTGCCCCGCTACAACGGATCTTCCGAAGCGGCCGGCACGACCGACAGCGCGGCGGGAGCAGAGGATGAAGAGGAGCCTGGCGGCGATCGACCTCGCCTCTTGATCATCGAGGACGAACCTGATCTTCGCGGCTACCTGACGAGAATGTTCACCAAGCAGGGCTATGCGGTGGAGGCTGCGACCAATGCCGAGAGCGCCCTGACGTGGCTTCAAGACAACATGGGCGCAGAGAATCCACTGAGCATGGTGATCACCGATGTGATGCTGCCAGGACAGAGCGGCCTCGATCTTCTCAGCGTGATTCGGCAAGACGAGCGGATGACTCGGTTGCCTGTCGTGGTGCTGACCGCACGCGCCGACGCCGAAGCAGCGGTGGAGGCGTTCGCCGCCGGCGCCGATGACTTCGTAGCCAAGCCGTTCAACTCCTCCGAGCTGCTGGCACGGGTACACGCTCACTACCAGATGAACCAGCTCCGCGACCTCGCGATCGGAGAGGCCGAGACCACTGTCGGTCAGCTGCGCCAGGCACTGCAGTCGAACCGCACAATCGGTACCGCCGTGGGCATTGTGATGGCTCGATACCAGCTTGACCGTGAGCGGGCGTTTCAGGTACTGGTTCGCACCAGCCAGCAAGGCAATCGCAAGCTGCACGACGTCGCCACCGAGGTGGTACGCACCGGATCGCTGTCCGGAACCCCTGGCTGACTCTGCTGCGCTCTGAGCCCGCGATGGGCTCTAGCTTGTCGAAGAGCGCGCCTTGTGACTAGGCCCGTCGACGCCGCCACTCGACGACTGCGCGCTCCACGTTGACAAGTCCGATGACGATCGGCGGACCGTCAAGTCGGCGACGGTGTGACTCCGCGATCCGGTGGTTGAGATCGGCGACGATCTCGCGTACCGACGCCTCGTCGGCTATGTCGGCCAGCGTGTCGGGAAGCGCCCTCACTTCCTTACGGAGGGCCAGCGCGGTCGGCAGTGGCAGCGGAAGTTGCTCTCGCTCCAGATAGGCCTTGACCCACCAGTTCTCCTCGTCGCGACCAGTCAGGCCGCTGATCGGCTTGCCTTGCCCGGGCAAGTCGTCGAACTCACCGCGCTCGATCGCCTCGCGGATCTGACGGTCCACCCAGCTTTCGTACGGCATGGATCAATTTTCTCAGATGTGAGCTGCGCCCTCCTGATGGCAAATTTCCGACCATTGCGGAACTTTCGACACGTGAGCGCGGCCGGAGCGCTTCGAAACTCCGCATTAGTCGGAAATTTGCCGGAGGAGCAGCAGCCTGAGCGCCACAGCACCGTGTGGCACGCTGAACGGGTGGACCCGTGGAGCATCGGTTTGATCGCGCTGATCATTGCGGGCCTTGCGGCGATCATCTTCGGTGCGCTCTGGGATCGCAGGCGAAACAAACGCCGAGCCGCTGAAATGCTGGCGCCGCCGGCTCGGACGATCCCGCAGTTCCATCCCGACTCCCCGGCGCCGCACTACCTATCCGATCTGCAGGCTCGGCGTCGACCCGAAGACGCGGAGCCGACTGATCTCACCGACGCTGAGCGGCAAGCCATCACCGAGCAACTGGCCGATCCGCAGACGGTCACAGTCGCCGCCGGTTACGCCTCAGCTGATTTCGTCACCGATTCCAGTTCCGCCTGGGCGGTACTTAAACGGCCAGCGGTGCTGGTATGCGGGGACCCCATCGAAAGCTTCCGGGAGCTGATCAGCACACTAGAGAAGCTGATCTTGAGCAAGACGCCGCTCGTTGTCGTGGCGCCGGCCATCGCTCCTGATGTGCTGGCAACGCTGGAAGTGAACACAATCAGGAAGACCATGCGGCTGATTGCGGTCGTCTGCCACGAGAAAGGCCTCAGCGCCGTCGCAGCTGCCTGTCACGCGATGATCATCGACCGGTCGGACCGGCAGTCCGGATACGTGGGGCCGGATGATCTTGGCCACTGCGAACGCTGGATCAGTAGCGCCACATCCAGTCATCTGGTCATTGCTGCAGAGACGACGAAAGAACGCGTGTGACCACCGGAAGCGCGCCGGCCACAACAGTGGTGTCCGACCGGCACACCGGTGGATTGGGATACCTGGCAGCGCTGACTCCGATCATCTTTGGCACGACGTACGTGCTGACGACTGAATTCCTGCCGTCCGGCCGTCCGTTGCTAGCGGCCCTGATGCGCTCGCTGCCGACCGGGCTGGTGTTGATCATCGGCAGCCCGATCCCGCCCCGCCGCTGGATGGCTCGCTTCTTCATTCTCTCGGTGCTCTACGCCTCTGGGCTCTTCCCGCTGCTCTTCGTCGCCGCGTACCGGCTGCCAGGCGGGGTCGCTGCTGTGATCAACTCGCTGAGCCCGTTGCTCGTCGTAGTGATCTCTGTGCCGCTGCTCGGTAGCCGCATTCGCGCGATCCAGATTGTCGCCGGCATCCTGGGCACTGCGGGTGTCGCGTTGCTGGTGCTGCAATCGGATGCACGGCTGGATGCCGTCGGCCTGATAGCCATGGCCGGAGCCGCGATCATGTTCAGTGTGGCGACCGTGCTCACCAAGCGTTGGGGCCGCCCCGACGGGATGACCACGATCGGTGTCACGGGCTGGATCTTCCTGTTGGCGGGACTCACGCTGCTGCCTGCCACCTTGCTCATCGAAGGACTGCCCGACCACCTCACGGCACGTAACATCGCCGGGCTCATCTACCTGGTGCTGATCAGTGGCATTGTCGCGTACGCCGTCTGGTTCTGGGGGTTGGAGCGGCTGTCCGCGAGTGCGGTCACATTCTTGACCTTGCTCAACCCCGTCACCGCCGCCATCTTGGGCTGGATATGGCTCAACCAAAGACTCAATCACTGGCAGTTGTTCGGCGCCGTCATCGTCCTCGTGTCCGTCGTGTTGGGCCAACCGGGCATGTTCGACCGGCGACGACGACGAGCATCGGCACTAGCATCGCGAGTGTGAGCGCGCCGCCGCAGCACCGCGACCGCCGCTGGCCGCGGCGCGTGTATGCGGCAGGCGCGGAGCCCGACCCACGATTCACCTTTGCCAACGAACGTACTTTCCTGGCCTGGATCCGTACTGGGCTGGGTTTCCTTGCCGCTGGCGTGGCGATTGCGGCCGTCGCAGGGTGGACCGACCGGCTCGGGCTGGAGATACGGCTGGCTTCCGCGGTCCTGGTCATCTGTGGGCTGACCTGCGGAATCGGCGCGTTCGGCAGGTGGATGGGCAATGAACGCGCGATGCGGCTCAATGAACCGCTTCCATCCTCGCCCCTGCTGCTCGTACTCACCGCGATCGTCGCTGGCATCGGGATCGTGGCGCTGATCATCGTGGGATTTGGATGACACTCGCACCGTGGGATCCCGGACTCCAGAATGAACGGACCGGCTTGGCCTGGCAGCGCACGATGCTGGCGGGTCTGACCTGCAGTCTGCTGGTCGCACGGTTACTCGCGTCGATCTCGATCATCTTGTCAGTGGGCATCGGGCTACTTGCTCTGCTGTGTACGGCTGGACTCGGATATATGGCGATCCGGCGTTTCCGGTTGAACACCCTCGCCATTCATCGCGAAGAAGCACTCGGTGATGGCAAGGCGAATGCGCTTCTCAGCATGCTGGTCGTGCTGACCGCCCTCGGCGCCTTGCTCTACGTCTCCGTCGCTTAGCGTCGACTTGTCAGCACGAATGTGCGCTGAGCCTGTCCCAAGGGCTCAGTGCGCATCAGGGCTGACATCAGTCGTAGCCGAGCTCGTGTAGTCGATCATCGTCGATCCCGAAGTGGTGCGCGATCTCGTGTACAACGGTGATCCTGATCTCCTCGATAACCTGCTCGTGACTTTCGCAGATGGCCAAGATCGGGTATCGGAAGATCAAGATGTGGTCAGGGAGTCCGGTGTAGAACCCGCCGCGCTCGGTGAGTGGAACGCCGGAGTAGAGGCCCAGCGTGTCCGGCATGTCTGGCGGCGGGTAGTCCTCCACCAAGATCACGCAGTTGTCGATCAGCGCTGCTAGCTCGGTTGGGATCTCGTCGAGCGCCTCCGCGACATGCATCTCGAACTCCTCGGCGGACATCTCCATGCCAGTACTAGCCGGGCGCCGCGTACCGGATGTTCACAGCCCGCAGCCTAGACCGGATGCAAATCTCCGACCGACACGGAGTTTTCGTCCTGCAAGTGGCCTGTCTTGTCTCCGATTTCCGACCATTGCGAAGATTTCGCATTGACACCCAATGAATTACATCGATGAAATTCTTGCCGCTTTCTTGTTACAGGATTAAAGTTTTGCGCATTCTGAGGTTTTTGTGACTTAAGTGACTAAAGTGAAAACCGCCCTGGAGGCCAGGATGCGCAGAGCCGTGAGCAAGGTACGAGTCGCCGCGCTGCTGGCTGTGGCGGTGATCTTTGGGCTGCTGTCCGCTCAGACGGCAAGCGCAACGACCCAGATGACGGCGACTGTCGGCGTCAACATCCGTTCCGGGGCCAGCACCAAGGCGACAGTCCTTGGCGGCCTCTATCGTGGTCAGACCGTCACCGCCATCAGCAGCTCGGATGGCTGGACCAAGATCGAATTCGCCGGCTCGACTGCCCACGTTGCCAGCAAGTACCTCACCAAAGGGTCCAAGCTGCCATCACCGAAGAAACTTGGACCCGGCACGGTCAAGATCACCACCACTGCACTCAACCTGCGTTCGGGTCCCGGGCTCTCCTATAAGGTGATCAAGGTCCTCAAAGAGGGCACCCGAGTCACCCTGACCGGCAAGACCGCACGGGGTTGGGCACAGCTGGTCAATGGCAAGTCCACGGGCTGGTCAAGCATGCAATATCTGGCCGGCTCGACCACCGGCCGCCCGGCGATCATCGGTACTCGGGTGGCAACGGCCGATCTTGACATCCGTACGACCAGCGGCGCCGACGCTCGGACCGTCGCGGAGGTGAAGAAAGGAACGGCACTCTCGGTCACCGGTGCGATTCAAAACGACCGAGCGCAGATCATCTACAAAGATGCGATCCGCTGGGTCACGGCGCGGTATCTCTCGAACCCGAAGAGCACCTTGCCCTCCCCGCCCAAGCTGCCCAAGATCACGGGAACCCGGTACGCCACCGCGACACTGAACATCCGCTCGACCTCCACCGACAAGTATCGGCTGATCACCGAAGTGCCTCGAGGGACCAAGCTCAGCATCACTGGCGCCGTCAAGAACGGCCGGATGCAGATCATCTTCGACAAGGCGGCACGCTGGGTGACCGCAAAGTATCTCTCGAAGTCCGCTCCGCGCGGGATGCCACCGAGCTGGCGAGTGGTCGAGAGAGGTCTCAAGCCGAATGCGATCAAGGTCCATCGGGCCGCGCGCGCGAAGTTCCCGCAGATCAAGACCTACTACACGGTGCGGGCAGGTGTGTTCACCGACCATTCCACTGGTCGGGCACTTGATCTCATGATCCCCAACTATCGGTCGGCCTCCGGCAAGGCGTTCGGCTACGAGGTTGCGAAATGGGCCAAGGCCAACGCCAAGTCGCTCGGAATCAACTACGTGATCTGGAACCAGCACATCTGGAACATCCAGCGCGACAGCGAGGGTTGGCGCTACATGGCTGATCGCGGCGGTGATTCGGCCAACCACAAGAACCACGTCCACATCACCGTCTTCGCAGCAGGCTTCGACCCCCGATAGGAGCTGCGGACGCGGGTCGGAGGTCCCGCGCCCGCAGTTCCAATGCCTCTGGAACGCGCAGTCTCCGAGGACCAGGCTTGACCCAGGAGAACTCCCAGGGGGGTGTTGGCAATGTCAAGCACCATCGATCGTTCGCCGGAGCGGGTGCGCGGTGAGATCCCAGCGGCAAGCCCACTCGTGCGGGCCCGCATACCTCTGCTCGTGTGCGGCATTGCGGCTTCGCTGCTGTACGGCACCATGATTTGGGTGATCCGATACGACGGATACAGCCCGATGTCCTATACCGTCAGCGAGTTGTCGGCATGGGGTGTTTCCACCAGGCCGCTCTGGATGGTACTTGGCACGATCTACGACGCGCTCATGATCGCATTCGCCTTGGGCGTGTGGGCATCGGCTGGTGAAAAGCGCTTTCTACGGATAGCGGGCGGCCTCTTGTTCGCATACGGTCTGCTCGGCGTGGCGTGGCCGTTTGCCGCGATGCATCAACGCAACGTTCTTGCCGTGGGTGGGGAAACGGCGGCCGACACGGCACACCTCATTCTCGCCGGAGTGACGGTTGCGCTGATGTTCGCGGCTATGGCGTTCGGCGCTGCCGCGTTCGGACTCTGGTTCCGCCTGTATTCGATTGCGACGATCGTGGTCCTACTCGCATTCGGCGGCCTGACTACGTCCAACGCAGCCCGCGTCGCTGCTGACCTGCCGACGCCTTGGGTAGGGCTCTGGGAGCGCATCAACATCTGCGTGTTTCTTCTCTGGGTTGTGGTGCTGGCTATCGTTCTGCTGCGCAATCGGGACCATCGCCACGCGCTGTGACAGCGGGCGCTGCAACGGCCATCTCATTGGTGTCAGGATTCACCGGTGGAGATCCGAGACGCTATCGATTCCGACTGGGCTGATCTCTGGCGGTTCGTGCGGCCGATTCTTGCGGCAGGCGAGACGTACTGCTGGCCGCGAGACACCAGTGAGGAAGCGGCCCGGACGTGGTGGATGGGCAAGGCAGAAGGTCGGGTTCTTGTCGCCATTGATCATGGCGCGGTTGTCGGGACGGCCGAGATTCACCCGAATCAGCCGGCCGCTGGCAGTCACGTCGCCAACGCCGGTTTCATGGTGGCGCCGTCAGCGGCCGGCAAAGGCGTCGGACGCGCGCTAGCCAACCGGGTATTGGAAGTCGCGGCGGAGGATGGCTATCTGGCGATGCAGTTCAACGCTGTCGTGGAGACCAATACCAATGCCATTCGGCTATGGGAGTCGCTCGGATTCACGATCCTCGCGACTGTCCCAGAAGCGTTCATGCATCCTGACCACGGACTCGTTGGCCTCCACATCATGCACCGGCCGCTTCGATCGGATTAGAGCAGTTGGGCGATGAGGTTTGCGGCGTGGGTGGCACCGTTGGATTCGACTGGTTTGTAGTCCACGGGCTGCCCGATCTCGTTGGTGATCATGTCTGCGATCACCTCCGGGGTGGCTGTGTCGAAGTCCAGCATGCGGCCTGCGCCGTACTGGTTGAGCCGGCGGCGGACATGGAAGTTCTGCTCGAAATGGTGACGCAACGGAACGTAGAGGAACGGCCTGCGGGTCGCGGTCAATTCCATGCAGGTAGTCAAACCGCCCTGCACGACAGCCAGATCACAGGCAGCCAGATGCCGATACAGCTCAGGAATGAACCCGCGCACCTCCAACCCCTCCTGCTGCGGCAACGAGGCAGGGTCGATCCTGGGACCGGTCACCACGATCATCCGCAGCCCTGGAACCCGCCGTTTCGCCTCCGGGAACGCCGCAATCACCCGGCGCAACAAATGCCCGCCAACCCCCGAGCCGCCAACAGTGACCATGCACACCTGCTCATCCTCTGCATAGCCCAGTTCATGGCGCAGCCGAGCCCGATCAGCAAAATCGGAAGGATCAAAACCGGTCACATAACCGGCAAACGAGTAATGCTCCCGGGTCCAGTCGCGGATCAACGGCAGCTCCGGCCCAAACGCATCCGGCACAATATCGGACTCATTGCCAACAAAAATCGCCTGATCACGCAGCCGCGGGAAACGCGCAATGTGCTCAATCATCTCCGCGTTGTAGTCGGTGGTCACGAATGCTTCATGATCACCGCCATCCGGCATCGGCAGCCAGCCGACGAAGTCGGTGAGCCAGACGTACGCCGCGTGCTTCTGCTCCGGGTTCTCGTGCAAGTAGTAGTCGAGCTCCCAGGCCTCATCACCAACCCAGAGGTCATACGGCTCCTCGCGCACCAGGTCGTGGAAGACCATGAAATTGGACAGCAATATCTCATCCATCCGTCGGATCGACTGGAAGCAATGAAGATCATGCTCCGCCGACTCGCTCTCGATGTGGCTCGATTCGTTGGCCAGCAGTGCGCTCGCGGGATGAATCCGCTCGCCAGCAGCCTGAAGAACTCTCGTCACCGGATGCTGAGCAAGCCAGTCAATCTCAAGATCAGGATGCAGCTTGCGCAGCTCATCCGCGATTGCAACATCGCGCTGCGCGTGTCCGAGACCGATCGGGGAGGAGATGTAGAGCGCACGCTTGCGGCGGGATTTTCCGCGTACCCAGCGTCGCTGCGGTGGAGCCGGTTTCACGAAATCCCGAAGCAGCAAGTTGATCTTGACCGGATCGCGCAGATGTGGTGCGTGCCCGGAGCCCTCGAGCACAACCAGTTGGCCGCCGGTGTGCTCGGCGAGGGCGATCCCGCGGGACAGATCGGACATCCCGTCACGGTCGCCGTGCACGATCAGGACCGGGCAGCGGACGCGCCGAGCCAGCTCGAGCGCCTCGTCGGGTTCCAGGTGCGGCCCCAGATACGTCAGGGCGAGCGTCTCGCCGGTCGTTTCCAGGGCCCAGCCAACGCCGTCCTCGATCGGCTTGGTCGAGTGCGGCTCGGGGAACATCGTCGACAGGAAGAAATCGACAAAGCCCTGGTAGTCCCGCAGCCAGTAATGCTCGTTGTACTTCGCCCACCCCTCGTCAGTGTCAAGCTCGTCCTCCCACGTGTACACCGTTCGCTCCGGCCGTGGGTGTCCTCCCCCCGGATACGTCGGACCGATGAAGACCGCTGCCTCGACCCGCTCCGGATGGTTCGCGGCGAGCAATAGCGCGCGCTGCGCGCCCAACGAAAAGCCAGCGATGACCGCCCGCTCGGTCTGTGTCGCGTCCATCACCGCGATCGCGTCGGCCATGAACTCGGTTTCCGCGTACGCCTCAGGTGTCGTCGGCCGGTCGGAGCGGCCATTGCCTCGTCCATCGAACGTGACCACTCGGCAGTGCCGCGCGAGGTACGGGACCTGCATCTTCCAGTGCCGGGAGTGCAACAGTGACCAGGTCGGCAGCAGCAGGACCGTTGGCTCGCCAGTGCCGAAGACTTCGTAAAAGATCTTGATGCCGTCGCGCTCGACGTAGCCGTCACGAATCGGTTGACATGCGCGCATGGTCGGTCCTTCCGGCGCCCGCCTGGCCCTCTTCCAGTTGTCTGATCACCACGCTGATCCGCCGCAGCGCAGAGCGGATCGGCAGGACGTCGCGATCGAAACCGAGCAGCAGTAACGCCTCCGCACCAAAGAACGCCGCGCCGACCAGCGTGCCCACCTCATCGGGGGTGAACGGGCCGAGCGGGCCGTAGCGCTGCTCGGCCTCGCGTGCCACCTGGTTGAGCAAGGAAAACCACCCGCCCAGCAACTCGCGGACCGCGTCGCCAAGCTCCTTGTTGGACCAGCCGGCCGCGATCATTTCCTGCAGAACCCGTACATAGCCGGAGTCAAGATCATCTTCGAGGAAGTCGCAGGCTCGTTCATAACGCTGCCACAGTGGTGCGTCCTCGGCGTACATTCGGTGCTGGCGCGCCAGACGCCGCTGATTCTCCTCATCAAGCAGCGCCAGGATCAGGCCCTGCTTGGAACCGAAGTGGTAATGCAACTGGCTGAGCGGCACTCCGGCCTGCTCGGCCACCTTCCGGGTCGACAAGCCGCCGTAGCCGTCGGCGAGCAGTCGGCTCCGCGCGGCGTCGAGGATGAGCGTGCGCGTGTCTGTTGGTCGAACTGCGATTTCCGCCACGACTTGGCCTCGCTTCAGAGTTCTTCAAATTATCTAATTCGGTCGGTCGATCGGCCTTGACAAGACTCTAACAGGAGAGTGACACTTCTCGCTAGTTCGGTCGACCGACCGAAATCGAAGAACTGAGGAGCTTCTATGAGCACTACCGCAACCGAGGCACCGCGCCGCAACGGCGTAGACGTGGCGACGCTGTTTGCCACCCTCGATGCCATCAAAGATCAAAAAGAGATCGCCAAGTTCCAGTTCCGGGCCTCCAACACATGGGTGAGCGGCACCCACAGTCGCTCCCGGTTTTCAGACTTCTACGGCGCGATGCAGGAGATGGAGCACAAGCACGTCACCACACTTGACGCCGACCATCCCGCAGTCCTGGTTGGACAGGACCATGGGCCGACCCCGATCGAGTACGTGCTGCATGCCATCGCTTCCTGCCTGACATCTGGCTTGGCCAACATCGCGGCCGCGCGCCGGGTCGATTTGCACAAAGTGACCTCCACAGTTGAGGGGGACATCGACCTGCTCGGACTTCTTGGTCTTTCCGACGGCACGGTTCGCAACGGTTATCAGCAGATTCGGGTTACGTTCGATATCGAAGGAGACGCAGACGATGAGACACTCCGTGGCCTCGTCGAGCAGTCTCGTCGCCGCTCTGCCGTCTACGACGTACTCACCAATCCGACACCGATCGTGATCAACGTCGTCACTGATAAATGATCTTCATCGCTAACCGACACTGCTCTTCGTGATGCGCGTTGACACCATCATCGTGGGCGCCGGGCACGCCGGCCTGGCCGTGAGCCGGCTGCTGACCAATGCCGGGCGCGATCACGTCGTACTCGATCGGGGTCGGGTGGCGGAGCGCTGGCGCACCGAACGCTGGGACTCCTTGCACTTACTCACTCCGAACTGGATGACCCGGCTGCCTGGCTGGTGCTACAGCGGACCCGATCCCGATGGCTACCTGAGCTCT
>DASRJV010000020.1:0-3436 GCA_035649295.1 Propionibacteriaceae bacterium | reverse complement strand
GGCCCGGCGGCCTCAAGTCCGTCCCGTACGGCGAGCTGCTGGACCGCGACCCGCGCAAAGCCGTCGAACTCGCCGTCTGGGGAATGCTCCCCAAGAACAAGCTGAGCCGCAGGCTGATCAGAAAACTCAAGGTGTACGCCGGTCCAGAGCACCCACACAGCGCTCAGCAGCCGAAGCCATACGCGTTCACTCAGATCGCCCAGTAGCCTCGCATCGATACCACGAACCTCCCAAAGCAAGGAAGCATGTGCAGTGACTGACACCGCCGCTGAAGCGGTCGCCGAGGACGAGATCACCCCCTTCGTCGAGGACGAGCGCGAGATTGCCTACCGTTCCGAGGCGACACCGCAGGTTTCCCACGGCCCAGCGGGACGCCCGGCCGTGGTGGCACCCAGTGCTGCGACCGGACGCCGTAAGGAAGCGGTGGCTCGGGTCCGCATCCTTCCGGGGAGCGGTCAGTGGACGATCAACGGCCGTACCCTGAATGACTACTTCCCCAACAAAGTGCACCAGCAGCTGGTCTCCGAGCCATTCGGCGCAGCTGCAGTGGTCGGCTCCTACGACGTCATTGCGCGCATCCACGGTGGCGGCGTGACCGGCCAGGCCGGCGCGCTGCGACTCGGCGTGGCGCGTGCACTGAATGCAGTTGATGCAGAAGCCAGCCGTCCCGCGCTCAAGAAGGCCGGTCTGCTGACCCGTGACGCGCGAATCAAGGAACGCAAGAAGGCAGGTCTGAAAAAGGCCCGGAAAGCTCCCCAGTACAGCAAGAGGTAGTCGGACTAGATCAGTGGGTCGACTCTTCGGAACCGATGGGGTACGCGGCAAGGCCAACGAGGCACTCACCGCGGAGCTGGCGTTGAGCCTTTCGGTTGCAGCCGCCCGGGTACTCGGCGAGACTGGCGAGTTCCAGGGACACCCACCCGTCGCCGTCGTCGGTCGTGACCCGCGCGCCTCCGGCGAGTTCTTGGAGGCCGCCGTTGTGGCCGGTCTGGCAAGCGCCGGGGTGAATGTGGTTCGGCTCGGCGTATTGCCAACGCCGGGGGTCGCCTTTCTCACCGAAGAATGCGACGCGGACCTTGGTGTCATGCTTTCGGCCAGCCACAACCCGATGCCCGACAACGGCATCAAGTTCTTTGCGCGCGGCGGCAGCAAGCTGGACGACGCGCTCGAGGATGCGATCGAGGCCCGGTTGGTTGAGGCGTGGCCCCGGCCCACCGGCGCCGGCGTCGGCCGGGTGTTTGTCCAGGAGTCGCTTGTCGAGGCGTACGTGGCGCATCTGGTCAATAGCCTTGGGAAACCAGTCAGCCTGGAGGACATCAAGGTTGTCGTCGACTGCGCGAACGGGGCTGCTTTTCAGGCAGCGCCCGCCGCGTTCGAGGCCCAAGGGGCTGAGGTGCACCGCATCCACGCGGAGCCAGACGGCATCAACATCAACGCAAACTGCGGTTCCACCCACATGGACTCATTGCGCTCTACGGTGCTGGAACAACGGGCGGACATCGGCATCGCACTCGACGGGGACGCCGATCGCTGCCTCGCGGTCGACGCGTTCGGCAGAATCGTGGACGGCGATCAGATCCTGGCGATCTTGGCTCTTGCTCTCCGCGAGGAGGGTCGGCTCAAGAACGACACGGTAGTCGCCACGGTGATGAGCAACTTGGGTCTGATCAACGCCATGCGGCACGCTGGAATAACAGTTCAGCAAGCCAAAGTGGGTGACCGCTACGTCCTCGAGGCGATGAAGGCTGGGGGCTTCATGCTGGGTGGGGAGCAGTCTGGCCACGTCGTGATGTTGGAGCATGCCACCACCGGCGACGGCATACTCACCGCCCTACATCTGATGAGCCGGATGGCGACGTCTGGTCAGTCGCTGGACCAGCTGGCTTCGGTGATGACCCGGTTGCCCCAAGTGCTGATCAACGTGCCCGATGTTGACAAGAGCCGGGCGGCGAGCGATCCGCAGCTCTCCGCCGCCGTGATGGCAGCCGAGGCCGAGCTCGGGGATTCTGGCCGAGTTCTGTTGCGACCCTCCGGCACCGAGTCACTGGTTCGCGTCATGGTCGAGGCCGAGAGCTACGAGGCGGCCAACGGAGTCGCGCATCGCCTCGCAGACGTAGTCAAGACGTCATTGGCCCTCTGAGCAAGCGGTCACGAGCTGCGAGCAGCTCCAAAAAGGGCCGCGAGCAGCTCAGAAACCAGGCAGCAGGGACCTGAGGTCGATCGCGCCGGATACGGCGAGGATGAATGCCAGGACACCTAGGACGATGGACAGCACGAGGTAGAACAGCAAGACTCCGAAGGCTGCGAAAAAGCCGAACTTGAGGGCTGTTCCGGCTCCGATCCTGACCTTTTCGGGCGCCGCGATGTACTCGGTACTCATGTGCCCGACGGTACCCGGGGAAGGCTTAGGGTCCCAGGCGGCGCTCCCATCAGACCTTGCGGATTCGTACCCACTGGACCGAGTGATCACGGTCCTTGCGGAGGATTGCGGTCGCGCGGCCGCGGGTCGGCAGGATGTTGGCTTCCAGGTTCGGTCCGTTGATCGTGTCCCAGAGGTAACGCGCCTGTCGAATAGCCTGGCTCGTGGTCAGCTCGGCGTAGCGGGTGAAGTAGGAGCGCGGGTCGCGGAACGCGGTGTCGCGCAGGGAGAGAAAGCGGCTGACATACCAGTCGCGGACATCATCGGCGTCCGCATCGACATAGACCGAGAAGTCGAAGAAATCACTGACGGCGAGCCCAGTCGTGCCATCGGGCCGCGGGCGTGCCGGCTGCAGCACATTCAGACCCTCCAAGATCAAGATGTCCGGCCGCTGCACCCGTACCTTGGCATCCGGCACGGTGTCGTAGACCAGATGGCTGTAGACGGGTGCGAGCACCTCCTCCTGACCAGACTTCACATCGATCACAAAGCGCAGCAAGGCTCGCCTGTCGTAGGACTCCGGGAAGCCTTTGCGCTGCAGCAGCCCGCGCCGTTCGAGCTCGGCGTTGGGCAGCAGGAAGCCGTCGGTGGTCACCAGATTGACCCGGGGATGTTCCGGCCAGGCGGCCAGCAGCTCGCGCACCAGGCGTGCCGTTGTCGACTTTCCGACCGCAACCGACCCGGCGATTCCAATCACGAATGGGGTGCGCTGCACCGACAGTTGGAGGAATTCCTTCGTCGACTCGTGCAGCTCGCTGGTGTGCAGGAAATAGCGACTCAACAGCCGAGTCAGGGGAAGGTACACCTCCCGAACGTCCAGCATGCTGGTGGGATCGCCTAACCCGCGCACCTTTTCCAGCGTCGCCTCGTCGAGCGGGATTGGCATGTGCTCGGCAAGCTCGGCCCAGTCTGCCCGACTCCGTTCCACGTATGGACCGAGGAGCTGAACGTCGTTCGGCATAGGCAGAATCTAGTGTGGGACCAGCAATTCGCTGGCGAGGTGGCCCAAGGATTGCG
>DASRJV010000019.1:0-7123 GCA_035649295.1 Propionibacteriaceae bacterium | reverse complement strand
TGACCGCCGAAGCCGCCGAGAGCGGGGCTCAGCTGGTGGTATTTCCCGAGGCCACCATGCGCCGCTTCGGACTGCCGCTGGCCGAGATCGCCGAGCCTGTAGACGGAGCCTGGGCAAAGCAGCTGCGGGAGATTGCAGAGCAGTACCGGCTCGTGGTGGCGGCCGGCATGTTCAGTCCGAGCGCGGACGGCCGGGTCAACAACACGCTGCGTGCTGTGGGACCCGGTGTCGATGCGCACTACCACAAGATCCACCTCTTCGATGCATTCGGCTTTCGTGAATCCGAGACAGTGGCGCCTGGTACCGAGCCCGTGGTGATCACCGTAGCGGGCGTGAACGTCGGGCTCACTTTGTGCTACGACGTCCGGTTTCCTGGCTTGTACACCCGCCTTGCCGAGCTCGGAGCGCAGGTCATCTGCGTTGCTGCATCGTGGGGCGCCGGCCAGGGCAAGGTCGAGCAGTGGAAGCTGCTGACTCGAGCTCGTGCGCTGGACTGCACGTCGTATCTCGTCGCGGCTGCCCAGGCAGACCCAGCCGCTGCCGGATCCGGATCGCGCGCGGGCGGGCTCGATGGCAGCGCGCCAACCGGAGTCGGTTACAGCGCGGTTATCTCACCGGGCGGCGAGGTGCTGCAATTGCTAGGGGCGGAGCCCGGCCTGTTGGTTGCCGATCTTGATCTTGATGTCGTGGAGCAGGCACGAGCCGCCATCCCTGTGTTAGCGAACCGTCGAATCTGATACAGCGGCCATTGGATACTTCTGGCATGCCACAGGTCGATCCGCACCAAGCGGAGCGAGCCATTGAACACTGACCGCGACCAGCCGTGGTCACCGTTCCCGGTGCAAGACTGGTCGACTCTGCCGGCGGATCCGCTGGGCGGCGTAGCAGTCAATCCGACCTGGCCGGCCCCCGAGGCGCCGCAACGATCATGGTGGCGACCGCTGATCATCTTCGGGCTTGTCGCGGCACTCGTCGCTGGTGCTGCATTCGTGGCCAGTTCGGTCGGCGTGGCTGCCCGAGCGACCGCAGCGACGCGCTATCTGCCGTCTGATGGTGCGGTGTCCTATGAGCGAACCGACACCACGCGCGAGCTCAAGACCAAAATCGGCCTAGCTGTTACTGAATCGGCCCGGCTGTCAGGCGTCGCCGGCCTGCTCAGCACCGACAGCACGTTCGCCACCAAGATGCTCGATGAGGCCTACGCCGATCGCAACACGATTCAGATCTTGCGAACCACAACAACTGCGATCAACGATCCGGCGGCCAGTGCACAGACCATCCGTTTCTACCGAGTCAATACCGGCGTGGAGCTGATCGGTGTGAGTACGCCGTCAGAGGGCTATGTGTACAGCCCCGCCCTAGTGCTGTTGCCCGCGGACGTCCGCGTAGGGAGCCAGTGGAGTAGTGCCGGATCCGCGAGCGACACCCTCGACTATCGCAGCGAACTACATGCCGAAGCCGGCAGCACCGGTTGCCTCAATGTGATGGGCGAGGTCCGCTATCTATCGAAGGAAGGCCAGCTCGGTCGGGTGGTCACGGTCGGTCAGACATGGTGCCAGCGCGAAGGCGTCGTAGCAGAGAGCCAAAGCTTCGCCGACGTACGCACCGTCACATCTCGCATCGATCCACCTGAACCGACCATCCCGACAACCAGCAACAGCCCAATCCGTTGGTCGGCGCCGCAACGCTGGACCACCAGATCCATGAGCACGATTTCCATCAACCCCACCTTCGGGCAGGGTCCCATGGTGGGCTCACCGTCAGCTGTCGCTGCACCGGTGCGGACCGAGTCGGGCCTGGTGATCCGGGCGACCCTCGGGCCGGGTGACCTGGTCGCCACGACCCCCAAGACACTCACTGAGTGGACCGCAATCTGGCGGGCCCATCCGGGTGGCACCGTGCTGAGCCTGAGTGCCTTCGGCAATGTGATCATCGCGACGACGAGCAACCGGCAGATGGTGGCCTATTCCGATGTCGGTGTGCGCCTGTGGCAGCTGTCCCTTGATGATCTTGCCCCAACGCCACCGGTAAGGATGAGTGTTGACGAGGCAGTCCTGGTTGATCTCGGCGGCGAGATGCGGGGCTTTGATCTTGCCACTGGCACCGTCCTGTGGCAGCACAACATAGGTTCAGACGTCAATGTCCCACCTGTCGCAGGCGCCGGACTGGTCGTGATCATGGACCGCGGCGGTACCACGACTGCCTTCGAGGCGGGCGATGGTCAGCATCGTTGGGACCGGGAGATGCAGGGCGCTGCTGGCACGATCCTGGGCGACAGCGTTGTTGTGATTCAAGATCAGACAGCCCACGCGCTCTGGACGACCACCGGAACTCACCGCTGGGTGAGATCGATCTTCGGGACGCTGACGGACACGGCGACTTTCGCTGGGCAGGTCGTCGTTGCGACCAAGAGCCAATCGGTCATTCTGAGTGGCGAAGGTGTAGTTCAGCAGCGACTCGGGCCGGTCCTCACACTGACACCGACCCAAGATCATCTTGTGGTTTGGGGTCCAACGGAGGCGAGGGTGATTGCGCGAGATGGAACAGTCATCAGCCGCTGGGAGTTGCCAGCGCTGACCCTGTCGCAACAGGAGCGACCTGCGCTTCCTCTCATCCAAGGCGTGTTGTTGTTCAACAATGACTGGACATTCCAGGCCCGAGAAGATGTCAGCTGATCTCGATTCCGGCGGGTCCAACATGCTGGCCGGCCCAGGCCCTTCGACAGGCTCAGGGCGCAGTTCGACAGGCTCAGAGGACATTGGGCCAGGCTCAGGCCCTTCGACAGGCTCGGTGCTCAAAACTGGCCGGGGCCCTACACGGCTTGCTCGCTTCGCGACCGGTCTGTATCGGCAGACATTGGTCGATCCGATCGAACAGGGACGGCTCCGTGACCTGGGCTGGCCGTATGGGCTCCGCTCGATCGTCCTGGTGGGCTATGTCGTTTTTGTCATCGCGGGTTTGCTGGTGATCTCCTCTGGACTGATCCGCGAGCACAGCACCTTGATCGTGTCGGGTACCGGCCTGGGGTTGCCGGAACAGCTGGTCTGGCCACTGGTCCTGCTGCTCTCCTTCGGAGTTGCTTCGCTTATGGCGGCGGCGCAGCACGGGCCCTGGTGGCTGAAGGTGCTCGGTCTCCTGTTCACGCTCATGGTGATGGGAACGTGGTCGTTGCGCAGTCCGTCGCTTGCCGGCTGGGCGGGCTGGCCAGTGATCGCTGCCTGCCTTATGACAGCGGTGCTGGTGTTGGTGATCATTCGATGGCGTCGCGGGTTCGTCTGGTGGGAGCTTGCGGCGTTTTGGGCATTGATCGGTTTGGGGATGACGGTCGGTGTCGCCGAAACCCGGGAAGCCAAGATCTACGGCTCGGACCTCAATCCCCTCAACCTGCAGCAGACGGCCGCGGTTCTCGGCTATCTCGCCCTGCCGGCCGCGACCTTGGCCGGTGCCTCAGTAGCGGAGGTCACCGTGCGCGCGACAGCGGCGGCCACCCATAACGCGCAAAGGTTCGCCAAGCAGGGGTGGCCGTACTTGATCTTGATAGTGGTGCTCTGTATCCGCTCAGTCCAGTGCGTCTGGTTGATTGCGGAACGAGACCCCGTGGTGGAGGGCCTGACATCGCTGCTCTGGGCGTGCGCCCTGGTGACCGCTTTCGCTCTGGTCGGTCTGGTGTTACTGCGGCTCTCCCGGCGTCGAGAGTCGACGCCTGTGGTGTCGGAACTGGGCGATCAACTCGGCCGCGTAGGCTTCGTCATCGCAGCCGTGTTGATTGCCGTCACGCTCCCGGTTCAAGTTTTCTTGTCCGTCCTTCAGGTGCTCGCTTCGCTCGAGCCTGGAGGTGCTGCCGCACGGATGTCATTCGATGTCACGCCGCTGGTCACCCGTGTGGTTGACCCGAGCCGAGTGCTCGTCGGCATTGTTCTGCTCGTCCTGGCGGTACGTTCGGCGCGGCGAGGACAGACGAGCCGGGCTCTGGTCCTGGGCGGGATCGGCGTGATGCTGGTCGCGCTCGCGCGCCAGCTGCTGTTCGGCGATCGAACGCCAGCACCGATCAATCCCGACGCACTGAATCTGGTGGCCTCCGCCGTAGTGGTTGTCACTGTGGTGATCTTGTTGCTGCGCCGCAAGCTGACGCCGCAACGGGCACTGGCTCTTGCCGGGCTGTTGATCTTGTCCGCGCTGTTCTCCTACCGTGACTTCATTTCTGACCCTCTTGGGGCGCTGCTCGGTTTCTCGGGAGCGGCGCTGGTGCTGTTCGGTTTGACCTGGGATCTTTTCACCGGCTCTGGTTGGGCGAACCGGGAGAGCCGTGGTTTTCCGCGTCCCACCCGAGTGCTCTTGGTGCTGACCAACTACGTGCTGAGCATGACGGTCCTGGCGTACGCGGCCCTGATCCGAGACGGCAGTACAACGATCTACTTCGACCCGTTCGCGCAGGTCGGCGATCTGATCTTCGGCACCGGGCTGGTCGCTGCCGCCGCAATAGCGATCTTCGACTCGGCAGTGCGGGACAGGCCCATTTGATGTGCGCTTCTTGCGCATGGTGTCCGATTGCTCGCTGCGCTCGCGAGGACCGCTGGGAGCTGACGCCGTCGTCACTCCTCGCGAACCAAAAGCGGGTTGCTCATCGTTCCTCCGATCGTCAGCTGCGCGCGATCCGAGAATTCGTCAGTCATCTCTGATCCAATACCTGCGTACGAGCTGATCTCATCTAGACCAGGACTCACGCGATGTACCGCTTGACTCGGGGGGCGGAGAAGCTGCCCACACGTCCACTGCTGGACGCCTCGCAACGCGCCGTTGTTGATCACCGGGCGGGGCCGCTGCTGGTATTGGCAGGGCCCGGTACCGGCAAGACCACAACCCTGGTCGAGTGCGTAGTGGATCGCATTGAACGCCGCGGCGACACGCCCGACAGCATTCTGGTCCTGACCTTCTCTCGAAAAGCTGCGGCCGACCTACGCGCCCGGATCGCAGGTCGTCTAGGGCGTACCACCGTGACTCCGATGGCCATGACCTTCCACGCCTTTTGCTACGCCCTGGTGCGCCGGTTCGGCGACGAAGCCGACGCTGAATCGAACGGCTTCGGCGCTCCGCTGCGGCTGCTGACCGGACCTGAGCAGGAGTTCCGGCTTCGCGAGACACTTCACGGGAGCTTGGAAACCCAGCGCGCCCAGTGGCCGGACTCGCTCGCTCGCGCATTTCCTACCCGGGCGTTTGCGAGTGAGGTTCGTGCGGTGCTGGCCAAGGCGCGGCAACTGGGCATGGATCCTGATGACGTTGTCGCGGCGGGACACGCCACCGGCCGAAACGAGTGGGTGGGCGTCGGAGGCTTCTTCGACGAGTACCTCGACGTGCTGGATGCGGAAGGGGTGCTGGACTACGCCGAGCTCGTGCACCGCTGCCGCATTTTGCTGACCCGGCCTGAGATCGTGGCAACCTTGCGCCGCGAGATTGGCGGCGTCTTTGTCGACGAGTATCAAGACACCGATCCGGCCCAGGTGCGGCTGCTGCAGGTGATCGCCGGTGACGGCCGGGATGTCATCGTCGTCGGAGATCCGGACCAGTCCATCTACGCATTTCGCGGCGCCGAGGCGCGCGGGATCTTGGACTTCCCTGAGCTGTTCCGTACTCGAGAGGGGGCGCCCGCACCGGTCCTCGCCCTGAGCCGAACACGCCGCTTCGGCAGCGTGCTGCTTGCCGCCAGCCGCAGCGTGGCCAGCCGGTTGGGTATGCCCCGCACACTCCCGGCGGAGGTGTTTCAGGCCTTCCGTTATCCCACTGCGGATTCCCAACAGCCCAAGGGAAAGGTTGAGATCTTCACCTGCAGCAGCAGCGGCGCGGAGGCGGAGCATATCGCCGAGATTCTGCGCAGCGCGCACCTCCGTGACAACCTGGCGTGGACCGACATGGCGGTGCTGGTTCGAGCTGGACGGACCATGATCCCTGGATTGACTCGAGCACTGGTTGCTGCTGGGGTACCAGTCGAAGTGGCCGGCGACGAGATCCCTTTGGCCGCTGATCCTGCGGTGCGCCCACTGCTATTGGCTCTTCAGGTCGCAGCTCGAGGTTGCGCGCCCACCGGTGAGGAGGCACAGTTCCTGCTCACCTCACCGCTCGGTGGCATGGACAGCATGTCCACGCGCCGTCTGGGACGGGCCCTCCGGGAGGCCGAGCGTGCTGAGCTGGCCGGCACGGCGCTGCCACGGCCCTCAGTCGAGCTGACGAGCATCGCGTTGCACCATCACGAACTCCTCGACGACTGCCCGCCCAGTCCGGAGGTCGACGCAGCTCGTGCTCTAGCCCAGCTGTTGCGACGCTGCGAGCGCGCAATCCGTACCGGAGGTACAGCGGAGGAAGCACTATGGCTGCTCTGGTCGCAAACGGCCTGGCCGGAAAGGCTTCGGCAACAAGCTGGGCTCGGTGGCGAAACGGGCCGTCGCGCTAACCGAGATCTGGACGCTGTCTGCGCCCTTTTCGAGATCGCGGCTCGCTCCGAAGAAGTCTCCGGCCTCCGCGGCGTGACTGGTTTCTTGGCCGAAGTCGAGGGTCAACAGATCCCTGCGGACCCGTTGCACGAATCCGAGTTACGCGGGTCAGCGGTCCGGGTGCTGACTGCCCACCGCGCCAAGGGGCTGGAGTGGGATCTGGTCATCGTTGCGGGCGTGCAGGAGGGCAGATGGCCGGACGTACGCCGTCGCGGATCGCTGTTGGAGCCTGATCAACTGGGGCGCCGTGAGGTGATGGCTCCCGTTCCCACCGCCACTCGGATCGCTGAAGAACGTCGGCTTTTCTACGTCGCGTGCACCCGAGCCAGGTCGCGGCTCGTGATCACAGCCGTAGCGGGCACCGAGGGGGAGGCCGATCAGCCATCGCGGTTTCTTGGCGAGCTCGGCGTGCCTGTGCGGGAGCTCCCAGGACGGCCGCAACGGCCGCTGTCGCTGACAGCTCTGGTTGGCGAGCTCCGCAGCATGACCGTCGACCCGGAAGCCTCACCGCGCCTTCGCGACGAGGCCGCCACCAGACTCGCTCGGCTGGCGGATGCGACTGATCGCGACGGCCGTCCGCTGGCCCTGGCCGCCCGACCAGAGCACTGGTGGGGTATGCGTCCACTCACTCGAGCGGA
>DASRJV010000018.1:0-3584 GCA_035649295.1 Propionibacteriaceae bacterium | reverse complement strand
GATCCTGTTCCAGGCGTGGCGTACCAACCGGTCGCCAGCGGCCGCACCCTCCACCTCGGCGTCGGCCAGTCCGGTCACGATCAGCAACGGACAGCCGCTCGTTCTTGGCTCAGCCGAGGCGCCGACCACGATCACCCTGTACGAGGACTTTCACTGCCCGCATTGCGCGGAGTTCGAGGAGGAGTTCGGCCCGGTCATCACGCAAGCTCAAGAGAGCGGCGCCGCGCGGGTGGAGCTCTATCCGATGTCCTTCATCGACGAGGGTTCCGTGACGGCGGCCAACGCCATGGCATGTGCGGCCGAAGCAGGGTTCGGTCAGGCGTACTACCTGGGGTTGTTCGCCAACCACACGCTGCAGTGGAGTGATCCGCAGTTGATCGATCTGGCAACCAAGGTCGGGGGATCGCCGTCGGAGGCCTTCAAGACATGTGTGACGAGGAAGGCCCATGCCGACTGGGTGTCCTCGATGAACGCGGCAGCGGACAAGAACAGCGTCGTTCAGACCCCGACCATGCTGATCAACGGGAAGCCCGTTGATATTGCCAACTTGACCCCGGAATCACTCAAGGCAATGATCGCGAGCGCCAGCCGGAGATAGTGAGGGCGTCGCAAACCTGAGTTAGCGTAGGGCCGGTCACAAGCTGAGCGAAGGAAGAGAAGGAAACTGGGCGTGATGAGGACTGTGTGGTGACGGCCAGCTGGGCGCAAGCTGTCATGTCCATTCCCAGTCCCAGCACCAATATCTGGTACATCGGCGCCTTTCCGCTCCGGGCGTACGCGCTCTGCATCATTGCCGGGATCCTCGTTGCCTTGATCATCGCGACTCGGCGCTGGCGCGCCCGAGGTGGTACTGCAGACAACATGGAGCTGATCGTCGTTGTCGCTGTGCCGTTCGGCATTGTCGGCGCCCGTCTCTACCACGTGATCACCGACTACCAGCTCTACTTCGGTCCGGGACGGCAGCCGCTGGACGCGCTGAAGATCTGGCAGGGAGGCCTCGGGATCTGGGGTGCCGTGGCGTTCGGCGTTCTTGGTGCCTACCTGGTGGCACGGCGTCGCCACATGGTCTTCCCAGCGGTGCTGGATGCGGTAGCACCTGCCATCCTGGTTGCCCAGGCCATCGGAAGGTTGGGCAACTGGTTCAACCAGGAGTTGTTCGGCCGCCCGACGGGCTTGCCATGGGGACTGGAAATCGCATCCCAGTACCGTCCGGCTGGTTACGCCGAGTTCGCCACATTTCACCCAACCTTTCTGTACGAGATGCTGTGGAATCTCGCTGCGGCCGTTGTGCTGGTCTGGCTGGATCGACGATTCCGGCTTGGGCACGGCAAGGTCTTCGCGCTCTACGTCATGCTGTACTGCGCCGGTCGGTTCTGGATCGAGGCACTGCGGATCGACACCGTCAACGAAATCGGCGGCTTTCGGCTCAATAACTACACCGCACTCATCGGCTTTGTCGTCGCCCTCGTCTGGTTCATCTGGCTGATCCGTAACAGGCCCGGTCGTGAAGAGATCGTCGAAGGAACCGGGCTGAGCGTTGAATCTGTTGCCGAAGACAGCGCAGCCGAGATGAGTTCCAGCGATGATGCGGTTGACGCGGAGACCGATCCTGACGAGACGCCCGACCCGAAGCCGAGGCGCCAAGCCCCGGACAGGGATCCGACCGTCGCGCCCTGATTTGCTCTGCCGTTTTTGCGTTCCGTGAGACCGTCCCGGTGCGTTACCCTTGCCATCAACTTTGGGCCAATGTTGTCCCGCAAGCTCTGTAGCGCACACTTTTGCCCCGAAGCCGTGTCGCTCAGCCGTGACCCGTGGCAGAGACCGCCCGACTCTGCTCATCGGCTTCGACGAGGGAGTTTGTTCTATGGCGACTGCTCATGCCCTTTCGGGGGTCCGCAAGGCGGAGGGCCTTTACGATCCGGCGTTCGAACACGATTCGTGTGGCGTTGCCTTTGTCGCGACTCTGACGGGCATCCCCAGCCGTGACGTCATCGCCCAAGGCCTGGAGGCGTTGCGCAACCTGGACCACCGCGGTGCTGTTGGGTCGGACCCGAAGACCGGCGACGGCGCCGGCATGTTGCTGCAAATTCCCGACGGCTTCTTCCGCACCGAGGTGGAGTTCGAACTCCCTCGGCAGGGCGCGTACGCGGTAGGCAACGCATTTCTTCCCACGGACGCCGAACTGGCGGCGAAGGCGAAGGCCAGCATCGAGCAGATTGCATCTGAAGAGCACCTGACCGTGCTCGGCTGGCGACGAGTACCCACCTCGGACGCCTCGCTCAGCGACGTCACCCGTTCGAACATGCCCCACTTCGAGCAGCTGTTCGTTACTGCCAAGGGCGTCCCGATGATGGGCATCGCGCTGGACCGGTTGGCCTACTGCCTGCGTCGCAGAGCCGAGCATGAGACCGGCATTTACTTCGCATCGCTGTCGTGTCGGACCATCGTCTACAAGGGCATGTTGACCACAGCCCAGTTGCCTCAGGTCTTCCCAGAGCTGCTGGATGAGCGCATGACGAGCGCACTGGTGGTGGTCCACTCCCGCTTCTCCACCAACACGTTCCCGGCCTGGGAATTGGCGCATCCGTATCGCATGATCGCCCACAACGGTGAGATCAACACCGTGATGGGTAACCGGAACTGGATGCGGGCCCGCGAAGCCTTGCTGGTCAGCGATGTCATTCCCGGCGATCTGGAGCGGTTGTTCCCCATCTGTACGCCTGATGCGTCGGACTCCGCCTCATTCGACGAGGTGGTCGAGCTGCTGCACCTTGGTGGGCGCTCACTCCCGCACGCGATGCTGATGATGATCCCGGAGGCCTGGGAGAACAACCCACAAATGGATCAGGCCCGGCGAGACTTCTACGCCTTTCACTCCTGCTTGATGGAACCGTGGGACGGTCCGGCCGCGGTGGTGTTCACCGACGGCACCGTGGTCGGTGCAGTGCTGGACCGCAACGGCCTGCGCCCTGGACGCTTCTGGGTGACCGAGGACGGCCTAGTGGTGCTCGCGTCCGAGGCCGGAGTGCTGGACATCCCGCAGGACAAGATTGTGCAGAAAGGCCGGCTGCAGCCAGGTCGGATGTTTCTTGTCGATCTTGGCCAGCACCGCATCATCTCCGACGAGGAGATCAAGGCGCAGCTCGCCGCAGGCGCACCGTATGGTGAATGGCTGCTGGGCGGGCGGATGCTGTTGGCGGACCTGCCTGACAGGGAGCATGTGGTGCATACCCATGCTTCGGTCACTCGTCGGCAGCAGGTGTTCGGCTACACCGAGGAGGAGCTGCGGCTGATCTTGGCGCCGATGGCCTCCATCGGAGTCGAACCGCTGGGGTCCATGGGCACCGACACACCGCTGGCAGCGCTCAGCGATAAGCCCAGGCTGCTGTTCGACTACTTTGCACAGCTTTTTGCGCAAGTGACCAATCCGCCGTTGGACGCGATTCGCGAAGAATTGGTGACCTCGCTGTACAACACGATCGGTCCGGAATGTAACCTGCTCGACCCGAGTCCGGCATCTTGTCGCCGGTTGGTGCTGTCGTTCCCCGTGCTCGACGACGATGCCCTCAGCAAGATCGTCAAGA
>DASRJV010000017.1:0-4302 GCA_035649295.1 Propionibacteriaceae bacterium | reverse complement strand
CGAGACCGTACGGCAGAACGGGCGGGGGGCCGAAGCTCAGCTGGTGATCGTGACTCATCACGCACGAGACGCCGCCCTCAGCGCCACGGTGCAAGCATTGCGCCAGCTCGACGTAGTGCGAGAGGTTACTAGCGTGATGCGAGTTGAAGGGGATTGAGTTGATCCCCGAGTCCTTCATCGCCGGCCGGCCGACTGCGCTCAAGCGGCGTCCCGGATACGGAGTGATCACTCGCTACCGAGACTGGCTCCCAGTGTCGGACAGCGATCCGGTGATCACTCTCGGCGAAGGGGGCACGCCGCTGGTTGCTGCCGAAAAGCTGTCGGAGATCCTGCGTTGCGAGACCTGGATCAAGATCGAGGGAAGCAATCCGACCGGTTCATTCAAAGACCGCGGCATGACCGTTGCCCTGAGCGTCGCCGCAGGACAAGGCGCGCAGGCCGTGGTTTGTGCCTCGACCGGCAACACCTCTGCGTCGGCCGCTGCCTATGCGGCCAGGGCCGGCCTTTCCACAATCGTGCTGCTGCCGGCTGGCCGGATCGCCACGGGCAAGCTGGCCCAGGCAATCGTGCATGGCGCCAAGGTGGTGCAGATCGACGGAAACTTCGACGACTGCCTGGAACTCGCCCGCAAGCTTGCCCATCAGTACCCGGTCGCACTCGTCAATTCAGTCAACCCGAACAGGATCGAGGGTCAGAAGACTGCGGCGTTCGAAGTGATCGATGAGCTCGGAGACGCACCCGACGTACACGTGATTCCGGTGGGTAACGCCGGGAATATTTCGGCCTACTGGCGCGGTTATAAGCAATATGCGTCGGCCGGCAAGGCGACGCGAACCCCACGGATGTGGGGCTTTCAGGCGACTGGCGCCGCGCCTTTGGTGCTTGGACACCCGGTGTTGCAACCCGAGACCGTCGCCACTGCAATCCGTATCGGCAATCCGGCATCCGCCGAGCAAGCTCGAGCCGCACGCGACGAATCCGGTGGGTTGATCGAAGCGGTGAGCGATCAGCAGATCCTCGACGCGCAGGCCTTACTCGCTCGTGAAGAGGGCATCTTCGTTGAGCCTGCCTCGGCTGCAGGGATTGCGGGTCTACTCGCCAAGCACCAGCGCGGCGAAGTCGAGTCAGGTCTGCAGATCGCCATCACCGTCACAGGACACGGCCTCAAGGATGTCGACACGGCTCTGTCGCGACTCGGTCCAATTCATGCCGACGTGGTGACAGCGGATCTGCTCGCCATTGCGACGGTCTGCGGGCTGCTGGAATAGGACTTCTGATGCTGACCGCTGGTCGGTCCGTGACTGTGGAGGTCCCAGCCACTGCCGCAAACCTCGGCCCCGGGTTTGACTGTTTTGGGCTGGCCCTCGACTGGCGAGAACGGGTCAATCTCGCAGTGATCGAGCAGGGCTATCAAATTGAGGTCTCGGGGGAAGGTGCAGCCGAGCTTCCCCGCGATGAGAGCCATCTGATCATCCGGTCCGCACTGGTC
Source organism: Propionibacteriaceae bacterium (assembly GCA_035649295.1). GTDB lineage: Bacteria > Actinomycetota > Actinomycetes > Propionibacteriales > Propionibacteriaceae > Microlunatus. Next base: position 2,813 of record DASRJV010000017.1, on the reverse strand, counting down.
GGCCTCGCTGATCTTGGGGTCAGGACACCGGGGCTCTGGCTGGGCTGTCGCAACACGATCCCGCACGGTCGCGGCCTTGGATCGTCAGCCGGTGCAATTGTTGCTGGCCTGGTGGCTGCCGCTGGATTGGCGGAGGTAGAGGTGAGACCAGATTGGCTTCTGGGACACGCGAACGCCATCGAGGGTCATCCTGACAACGTGGCCGCAGCCATCTACGGAGGTTTCGTGCTGGCCTACGAAGGCCGGACCGGCGTCAGGGTCGCTCGGGGACGGGTTCACCCCTCGGTCGGTGCAGCGGTGTTCATTCCCGGGACGTCGGTGGCCACCGAGGCCGCTCGCGGTTTGCTTCCCGAGGCGGTTCCGCATGTCGACGCTGCAGCGAACTCCGGTCGAGCGGCGCTACTGGTTCACGCCATGGCGTCCGAGCCAGAGCTGCTTTACGACGCCACGCACGATTGGTTGCACCAGGGATATCGGGAAGCTGCGATGCCGCGTTCCTATGAGCTGATGACATCACTACGAGGACGAGGTTTCGCAGCGGTGATCAGTGGCGCTGGCCCAAGCGTCCTGGTACTGGGCAGGAAGGCGGATCTGGCTGCGCTTGAAGATCAACCAGCGACCGGGTTCTCGCTACGCCTCAGTGGCGTAGGATCAGCCGCGTCGATCCTCGACGCAGACGTCGCTGGACCACGTGATCACACTGTGATGGAAACTCCTGACGCAGGTGCTAGCCTTAGAGAGCCGACACGGTCAGGGCAGCTGCGGTGACCGGCTTCCCAACCAGCTAAGTCACAGAACGCACATCTGACCAAGTAGCGCCTCAAGGTCAGGTGCGACGCGGACGAAGCTCTCCGGCATCTCCCGTCAGCCACATCTCGAGAACAGTCGTCGCGATGCGCTGAGGACCTCAAGGAAAGACCCGCTGGTCGGGGCAAGCAGAATCCCCGTGCCATGGATTGGGCACCGATGACGTGCCCGAACGGACAAGGACACACGTTGACAGAAATCGCCGAAATGACGAGTGCCTCTCAAAATGAAGAAGGCACCGGCGAACAAAGCAAGCAACTCACCAGTGATCGTCGCAATCGCAAGGGCTCGGGCCTGGACTCTATGGTCCTCGCCGAGCTGAAGCAGCTGGCAAGCTCCCTTGGCATCAAGGGGACTGGCGCGATGCGCAAAGGCCAATTGATCGACGCCATTCGGGCTGCCCAGCGAGGCTCCGGCGCAGCCGGGCATCCCGATGGCGCTGAACAGGACAATGGCCACAGCTGGCCCGAGAACGCCGATGACAACCGGGATATCGCCAGCACACCGGATGAGTCACCGCGCGAGGCAAGTAGCCCGCGCGAGGAGGCACACATGCTCGACAACCCCGTACAACCTGAGCTGGTCTCAGAGACCCAGCCCAGCGATTCGACACCGGGCCAGCGGCAAGAGCCGGTCCAGACCGTCGACGACGGCCAGGTTCGCGAAGAGAGCGGCGGGCCACAGCACGGCAGCGACCGCCAGCAGGTAGCCGACCGTGCCGATACGCAGGAGACCCCCGAAGGCCGCGCCGAGGATGGCGAGCGGCCCGACGGAGCCCGCGATAACCGGCAGAACGAGCGGCGGGATCGTCGGGGCCGCGACCAGGGTCAGGCTCGCGAGGGCCAGCAGCGCGACAACCAGGGACGCGACAACCAGGGACGCGACAACCAGGGACGCGACTGGGACGAGGAAGGCGGCGGACGCCGCAGTCGGCGGCGGCGTAGCCGGGATCGCCAGAACCGGCGCAACCGCGGTGGCGGCGGCAACCTTGAGCGCTACGACGAGCCGGTGATCGCCGAAGACGATGTGCTCGTCCCGGCTCGCGGCATCTTGGATGTCCTTGACAATTACGCCTTCGTCCGCACCAACGGCTACCTTCCAGGGCCCGACGACGCGTACGTCTCCCTTTCGATGGTCAAGAAGCTCGGCCTGCGCAAGGGAGACCTGGTCACTGGTGTGATCCGTACGCCTCGCGAGGGCGAGCGCAAGGAGAAGTTCAATCCGATGGTGAGGATCGACACCGTCAACGGTGCCGAGCTTGATGGGATCCTCCAGCGGCCGGACTTCGCCAAGCTGACCCCGCTGTATCCCCAGGAGCGGCTGAAGCTCGAAACGACACCGAACCAGATGGCCGGCCGGATCATCGATCTGGTGGCTCCCATCGGCAAGGGCCAGCGTGCACTGCTCGTTTCCCCGTCGAAGGCCGGCAAGACTTTGATCATGCAGGCCATCGCCAATTCCGTTGCCGTCAACAACCCTGAGGTGAAGCTCATGGTGGTGTTGGTGGACGAACGACCTGAGGAGGTCACCGACTTCGAGCGCTCCGCCAAGGGCGAGGTGATCTCATCCACCTTCGACCGGCCGGCCGAGGACCATACCGCCGTTGCCGAACTGGCAATCGAGCGAGCGAAACGACTCGTTGAGCTGGGGCACGACGTCGTGATCTTGCTCGACGGCATTACCCGATTGAGTCGGGCTTACAACCTGGCAGCTCCGGCTTCCGGACGGATCTTGTCCGGTGGTGTCGACTCCGCAGCGTTGTATCCGCCGAAGAAGTTCCTCGGCGCCGCCCGCAACATCGAGGGTGGCGGATCGCTCACGATCATCGCGACTGCTCTGATCGAGACCGGCTCGAAGATGGACGAGGTGATCTTCGAGGAGTTCAAGGGCACCGGCAACTCAGAGATCCGGCTGCGCCGGGAGTTCGCTGAGAAGCGGATCTTCCCTGCGATCGACGTCGACGCATCAAGCACCCGCCGCGAGGAACTGCTGATGAGTCGCGAGGA
>DASRJV010000016.1:0-6844 GCA_035649295.1 Propionibacteriaceae bacterium | reverse complement strand
TGATCGCGATGGCCGTCCGCTGGTCCTGGCTGCCCGACCAGAGCACTGGTGGGGTATGCGGCCACTCACTCGAGCGGACCGACCCCTCGTGCCAACGGAGGAGCCGGTCCACCTTTCCGGTAGTCAGCTGGCAAGTGTGCTGGCCTGCCCACGGCACTGGTTCTTGGCGCGCAAGGCTCATGGCGAGTCGGTGCGTACGACTGCCGCGAGCTTCGGCTCGGTCGTTCATGCGTTGGCCGAATACGGGGCGTACCACAAAGTTGATCATGAGGAGATTTCCAGCCGTCTGGAGTCGGTGTGGAACCAGCTGGACTTCGACGCGCACTGGCTGTCTGCCGTGGAGCGGGTGGAGGCCGAGTCGGCGCTCGAGCGCTTTGTGAGCTGGCAACAGGCGAGGCCGCATCTCACCCTGCTTGGGACTGAGGTGGAATTCGCCTGCGATGTTGATCTTGGGAGCGACCAGGTGCATCTCACCGGCAGCGCTGACCGGATTGAGCGCGATCCCGACGGCCGGATCCGAATCGTGGACTTCAAGACATCAAAGACGGCACCGAGCTCCGCCGATGTGGCCTTGCACGACCAGCTCGGGGTCTATCAGCTGGCGGTGCAACGAGGTGCCTTCGCTCGTGTAGCTGGGGATGGCGCGCGACCGGGCGGCGCCGAGCTCGTGTACCTCCGGCTGCCAGACGGGGACAGCGGCCAGCCGAAGACTTTTCAGCAAGCCTCGCTGGACGATGTGCCCTTCCCGCTGACGTTGCGGGGCGCCAATGAGGACGCACCTGGAGAACAGCCGAGTTGGGTGCATCGGCGATTGGCGGATGCCGCGTACATCATCCGTCGAGAACATCACGACGCTCGTATCGGCCCAGGGTGTCGATACTGTCCATTCCGGACGAGCTGTCCCGCGCAGCCCAATGGTCAACAGGTGGTGCGGTGACCGTCTACACCCTTACGCCACGGCCGGCGAGGACTCGGCTTGGCACCGTCGCCGATCTCATGGATGTGCTGGGCATCTCCTTCTCTACCGAACAGGTGGCTGCCATCACCGCGCCCCTCGAGCCCGGTGTCATCATTGCTGGCGCCGGATCGGGCAAAACCACGGTGATGGCCGCCCGGGTGGTCTGGCTGGTTGGCACCGGCGTCGTACGACCCGAAGAGGTCCTCGGCCTGACGTTCACTCGCAAGGCAGCTGCGGAGCTCTCGCATCGGGTACGCAGCGCGCTGCTGCGAGCGGGTTTGATTGCCGATCGCGGCGTCGACGAATCCGGTGAGCAGTTGATCATGACCTATGACGCCTTCGCGGCGCGGCTGGTTGCTGAGCACGGGCTGCGGCTCGGTTTCGAGGGCGATCCGACCATGATCAGCGGCGCCACCCGATACCGGCTGGCATCGCGGGTTGTGAAGGCTGCGGCCGGACCATTCGAATTCATCTCGCGGCTGCGGCCGGCAACCGTCACCGAGCGGGTGCTCCGGCTTGACGCTGACCTCCAGCAACACCTCGTCGATGTGGATGATCTGGACGGACACGCCCGCGACCTCCTCCTCGGCCTGGCGTCGGCACCCCTGAATAACCGCGGCAACGTGTACGTCGACGTCAAGAAAGCAACCATCGCCTGCCAGGAGCGCCTGGAACTCGCCAGCTTGGTAGGTGACTATCAAGCTTTGAAGCGCCGTCTTGGACTGGTCGAGTTTGCTGATCAGATGGCCATAGCCGCCCGGCTTGCCACCGAGGTGCCGCAGGTGTCGAGTGCGATGCGCTCTGCCTTCCGCGTGGTGCTGCTCGATGAGTACCAGGACACGTCGGCAGCGCAGGCGATCATGCTCCGAGGGCTGTTCTCTGGTCCGACCGCCAACGACGGTCGCGGGCATCCGGTGACCGCGGTTGGCGACCCATTCCAAGCGATCTACGGTTGGCGAGGGGCGGCAGCCAGCAACATATTGACCTTCGCCGACGACTTTCCCCGTTTGGACGGGCGTCCGGCTCATCGCTTTGGACTTACCGTCAACCGGCGCAGCGGGCGAGTGATCCTCGACGTCGCAAACGTGCTCAGTCAACCGTTACGAACCGAAACCGGCAACGTGATTGCCGACAGCTCGGCACCGGCCGACCCTGTCGTTGCGGGACTGGGGCTGCTGCGCGCCCCCGAGGAGACATCTTCGGGGCAGGTCCGCGCAGCAACCTTCGAAACCTGGCCCGAGGAGATCAGCTGGATCGCGGATCAGATCGCTGGTCTGCGGGCAGCCGGCGAAGTCTCCCATTGGGCCGACGTGGCGGTGCTGACCAGACGCAACGCCGATATCGCGCCGTTGTATGCCGAGTTGACTGCGCGGAATGTGCCAGTGGAGATCGTTGGCCTTGGCGGCCTGCTGCATCTGCCTGAGATCATGGACGTCACCGCGACGCTGCGCCTCATCGACGATGTCACCGCAAACCCCGATCTGATCAGGCTCCTGACCGGACCTCGATGGCAGATTGGGCCGCGTGACCTCGCACTCCTGGGGCGGCGCGCCGGCGAGCTGGCGCGAGCTGCCCGCACGTCAACCGACGATGCCGACGACGAGGTTGGCAGCGCAGGTGTCCTTGCGTCATTGGAGCGGGCTGTCGCCGAGGTGGACCCGACGGAAGTCATCAGCTTGCTCGATGCTCTGGACAGTCCAGGCGAGGCGGGTTACTCGCCGGACGCTCGTGAGCGGTTCGCTCGGCTTTCGGCTGAACTGTCATGGTTGCGGCGCCACTCCGACGAGCCGGTACTCGATCTGACCCGTCGGGTGATCAGCACGATCGGCCTGGATGTCGAATTGATGGCCACGCCAGAGTTCGCTCGAAACTCCCGACGCGACCAGCTCGGAGCGTTTTTGGACGCCGTCGCGGCCTACGTCGATGTCGACGGCGATGCGTCGCTCGCCGGCCTGCTTGGCTATTTGCAGGCGGAAAGTGAGCAGGGTGCAGGGCTTGAGCAGGCCGTCCCCTCGGATCGCGAAGCGGTGAAACTGCTTACGGTGCACAAGGCGAAGGGTCTGGAGTGGGAGGCAGTCTTTCTGCCGGCGCTGATGAAGGGCGTCTTCCCCAGCGATCGGGTCACCGACAACTGGGTGATGAATCCTGCGGTGCTACCGGCCGACTTGCGCGGGGATGCTGGATCGATCCCGCAACTCAGCGAGACGACATACGCCGGCATGGTCGACTACAAGGAGCAGCTCCGTCGGCAGCAGCTGCTGGCCGAGGACAGGCTGGCGTACGTCGCCGTCACTCGGGCAAAGCGGCTGCTGGTCGGCACGGGCCACTCCTGGCGCTCCGATCTCAGCAATGCGCGAGCAGCCTCCAGCTATCTGCGGGCGATCATCGAAGAGGCGATCCGCCACAACCAGCTGCTCGCCGAGGCAGCGCCGCCAGGAGTGGACAATCCTTTGGTCGCCGAGGTGCCTCCACAACCCTGGCCTGTGCCGTTGGATCCCGAGGCGCAGGCGAGACGGCACGATGCTGCCCTGGACGTGCAACGAGCGCGGAAGCGATTTGTTGATCTGGGTAGCTACAACGACTTCGAAGGCGAGCCGATGTTGCTCGATGATCATGAAGTGGTCGCAGGTTGGGATGCCGACATCGACCACTTGCTTGCAGAGGCCATTGAGTCCCGCTCAGGCGACCAGCTCGTCGAGTTGCCCGCGCAGCTGTCGACCACCGCAGTACTCCGGCTGAACGCCGATCCGGACGGCTTCGTTGCGGAACTGGCGCGGCCGATGCCCCGCCGGCCTTCGCGTAGCGCTCGCTTCGGCACGCGCTTCCACCATTGGGTCGAGCATTATTTCAGCGGGCGACTGCCTAGTGGTGGCTTGGGCCAGCAGCATCTCATTGATCTTGACGACCTGCCCGACCGGGCGGACTCCGGTACTGACGATGAGCAGGAGCTACGTGAACTCTGTGAAGCCTTCGCGGCCGGACGATTTGGCAGCACGATGCCGTATGCCGTCGAGGCGCCGTTCAGCATCTGGATGGCCGGTCGGCTGATCCGCGGCCGGATCGACGCGGTTTACCAGCAGCCCGAGCCGTCTGCCGAGCGAGCGGCACGCTTCCAGGTTGTGGACTGGAAGACGGGTCGGAGCGACGCTGCTGATCCGCTGCAGCTGGCCATCTACCGGCTGGCGTGGGCCGAGGCGTACGGGCTCCCTGTCGAGGAAATCGATGCGATCTTCTATCACGTTCGCACCGATGAGATCGTCCGGCCGGCCGCGCTGCCGGACCGTCCCGCCATCGAATCCATCCTGAGCTCCTAGGTTGAGCCGTTACCCTGATCTCATGATCAATTGGGCGATCGCGAGTGACCTCGACCGCGTCGATCATCACCGCGCGTCGGGGGAGTGGGTGGCCGAGCTGTGGCGTGCCGACGACGCGAAGCTGCTCAAACTCGACGCCGAGTCCCGATTCACCACCAATTCCGGCGGTAGCAAGCTGCGCATGACGAAGCCCTTCGTGGCGTACGACAGCCAGCGGCACCGACTGCTCGGACTGCTCAATGGCTCGCCGATCTTCGCGGTGGAGACGCTAACCGAAGGTGAGGTGCACGATTTCCGCGAGGTTGGGTTCCAGCTCACCGACAATGAGCGCGACATTGCAGCAACGGCTGCGGCCCTGACGCATTGGCACCGGATGGAGCCGCAGTGCCCGAGGTGCGGTGGCGCGACGGTAGTGACCAATGGCGGATTCGCGAGGCACTGCGCGACATGCGGCCAAGACCACTTCCCTCGTACCGATCCCGCCGTGATAGTTGCGGTCGTCGATGCCAGCGATCGCCTGCTGCTCGGCGGCCAACCTACGTGGGGCAATCGGGTGTCGGTTTTGGCCGGCTTTGTGGAAAGCGGCGAGTCGCTCGAGCAGGCAATCCACCGCGAAATCGGCGAAGAGGTCGACATCAGCCTCTCCGACTTGCATTACTTCGGCAGCCAGCCATGGCCGTTCCCGCGTTCGCTGATGGTCGCGTTCTTCGGGCGTGCGGCGGGAACCACTATCAACATCGATGCGCGAGAAATTGCCCACGCCGAGTGGTACACCCGCGACCAGCTGAGCGCCAAGCTGGACTCCGGCGAGCTCGCATTGCCCGGGCGCAGTTCGATCGCATTACGCATGATCGAGGCTTGGCGGGAGGGCGCAGCGCCGCTCTAGCCCGAGTTGTCAGCCTCAGCGGCCGCTATGGCGACCACTGACGCTGACAACTCGGATCCTGCATCCAATCTGTGCCGCAATCCGCTCGCGCGATTGGCCGGGCGCTGTATCGCACGTCTGATCGCCTCCTCTGAGCCGATGAGGTTGACCTGCTTTCGTGCCCGCGTGACCGCGGTGTACAGCAACTCACGCGTCAGTAAGGGGGAGTCTGGGGGTGGCAGAACAAACGACACTGTGCCGAACTGGCTGCCCTGCGCACGGTGCACGGTCATTGCGTGCACGGTCTGGATCGCGTCCAGCCGTACCGGCGGGTGGAGCACCGGGGCGGCGCCGCGAGCGAAGGCAGCACGTACGCCGGCAGGTGTATCGACGATGACCCCGGTGTCGCCGTTGTAGAGCGACATCTCGTAGTCGTTAGCGGTGACCAACAATGGCCGTCCCACGTACCATTCGCCATCCTCGGCGTATCCAGGAATCGCCTCCGCCAGCCAGCGCTCCACCTCCATGCCCCAGCGGAGGACCCCGTAGGGCCCGCGCCGGTGGGCGCATAGCAGACGGTGTCGATCGAGAGCGGCTAGCGCCTCCGCCACGGCGCCGGACCTCGCTGCTTCGAGCATCGCGGAACCTGCCGCACGAACTTGTTCTGCCATACGTGCAAGCACCCGTGCCGCCGCCTCGGTCGGCGCGGATTCGAGGTCAATCTCGCTGAACTGCACATCGCCTGCACCCGAGCGGAGCACCGCAACCGCAGTGTCGGCGTCGGCGGCCCGAATGGCCCGAGCGAGGGCGTCGATGGCACCGCCGAACCGCCAGGTGTGCATCAGTTGGACGACACCATGCACCGGTGCCTCGTCCTGACCGGCGATGAGTCCGAGCTCGACCAGCCGCCGTCCCAGGGCAGTGTCCGGGGCGCCGGGCGCTCGCGCAATATCGGCTAGGACGGCGCCGGCTTCGACCGACGACAGCTGATCGGGGTCACCGACCAGCACCAGACGGGCGCTTGGACGCACGGCCTCAAGCAGCCGGGCCATCATCGTGAGCGAAACCATCGACATCTCATCCACAATCACGACATCGTGTGGTAACTGATTCGTCGCGTCGTGCCGGAACCGGCTGCGGTTCGAGGGCAGCGAACCCAGCAGGCGATGCAGCGTCGAGGCCGTAAGGTCGCCCAGTCGGTGCTGATCTTCCGGGTCGAGTTCGGCGGTGGCGGCGCGTACCGCCTCCTCAAGGCGGGCCGCGGCCTTGCCGGTCGGCGCAGCCAACGCGATGCGCGGAGCAGGTCCCGGCTGATCCCAGAGCAGGGCCAGCAGCCGGGCAACCGTCGTCGTCTTCCCAGTCCCCGGTCCACCGGCGAGCACGCTGACCCTGCCAAGCGTGCTGACGGCGGCTGCTAATTGCTGGAGGTCTACTTCGCCCGGCTCCAGGCCCTCGTGATCAAACAGTCTCGACAACGCAACCGACAGCCGGGATTGGTCGATCTCAGGGGGAGGAGCGGCGAAGCGTCGCTGGAGTTGTATGCGAACCAGCTCTTCTTGCTGCCAATACCGCTCCAGATAGAGCAGACCGCCGGCAAGCCGTAGCGGCCGACCACTGGGCTGGTCAGCGCCGTCGGATACGAGTGGGCTTGCTTTGCAAGCGGCGATCCACTGGTCAGGTTCGGGCCACGGCAGGTCGGCGATATCG
>DASRJV010000015.1:0-8520 GCA_035649295.1 Propionibacteriaceae bacterium | reverse complement strand
GTGGTGCATGCCGCAGTGATCAACTGCACCCGTTCCTCATCCTGCTCGAGGCGAAAACCGACCGGAGAGGCAAGTGGGTCCACGCACACCGCAAAGGTCGGGGAGTCGTCGAAGACACCGCCGCGGCTGATCTTGATCCGCAGCACGTCTGCGCGTACCACGTCGATGCTCAGCCGTTCATGGTGCAGCTCGGCCAGGAGGCCCGTCGGCGTCTGACTTACCGAGTCCACCCTTTCCCAGCGAATGTAGTGCTCAGTGTTGATCATCTGATGCCTCTTGCCTGGCTATGGATAGGTCGACGGTGAGCGCGCGGTGGTCAGACAGCGGTAGCGCCAGGGCGCTGCTTGCGGTCACCTCGCCCAGACGGCCGCGCATCAGGATGTGGTCAAGCTGACGATCAGGCTTTTCGACGGGAAAGGTGTAGTGCCTGGCCAGGGTGCGGTAACCGGTGATCTGGGCCGGCCGGCCATCGGGCATGTTGAGGTCGCCCATCAAGATCACCGGTCCTGGGAGGGGAGATAGGTCGCGCCGGATGCGCCGGAGCTGGAGCCGGCCCCAACCAGGAACATAAGAGAGGTGGGTGTTGGCGACGACCACCAACCCCGCTGGGGTGCGCAGACGTCCGATCACCGCAGCGCGCGGCTCCTCCTTCACGATGAGCATTTTCCGCGGCGTGCGCAGATAGAGCGGGACGGGTGTCGGGATTCGCGGTAGACGCAGTACCTGCCAGGAATCCGAGGGATAGCGCGAGAGCAGAGCGATGCCATACGAGGCGACACCCGGAAGGTCGTTCTCGGATGCGGCGATCCACGCAGCGCCCGGCGTGCCTGACAGCGCGGCAGCGAATCGATGCGTCACAGCCCCCATCGCCTCGGCGGCGACTGCGGTCAAGTCGGCTAGGTGGGAGCGCGGTTGATCCCGGTCGACTTCCTGCAGAGCCAGGACGTCAGCGTTCAATGAGCGGATAGCATCGGCCAGCCGATCAAGATCGACCATCCCGTCGTGCATGGAGCGGCCGTGCAGGATGTTGAATGTCGCCAACCGCATGGGAAGAAGGTACCCACCATCGCTGAACAATCATCGGCGCCGCCGGTCACATCCGATGAGCCGCTGCTTCGTACCGCCCTCAAGCGTTCGGCGTCAGCGTTGAAGGCCGACGGCGTCCCATTCGCGCTGGGCGGTGGCTACGCCCTCTGGGTGGCCGGAGGACCTGAGCCAAGCCACGATGTCGATCTTGTCGTGGCTGAACCCGATATCGAGACAGCCGCCAACAGTCTGGCGGCCGCTGGGCTGCGAATCGAGCGCCCGCCCGAAGACTGGCTCTTCAAGGCACTCTGCGACGAGGACGAGTCTATGGAGCCCGTCGCGGAGCCTGCGCTGGTTGATGTGCTGCATCGGCTCGGAGGCGTTCCAGTCACACACTCGCTGCTTGATACCGCACGTGAATATGAGGTCCTGGGCGTCCGGATCCCGGTGCTGCCGCCAACTCCCATCATGATCGCCAAGCTGCAGTCGCTGTCCGAGCACTACTGCGATTTCGGAGCTCTGTTCTTGGTTGTGCGTGCCGTGCGGGAGCAGCTCGACTGGTCGGAAATCCAGAAGGCGACCCAGGACAATCCCTTTGCGGAGGCCTTCTTGTTGCTGATCGAACGCCTCGGCATCGTGGGGCCCTTTTGATTGGAGCTGCTCGCGCAGTGTTTGATCGCTCGCTACCGCTCGCTGCGGGTCGCGCCAGGAAGCCGCCGACTTCGTCGTCGCTCGCCGACGACTCTGGTCACCGTGTTGACAAATTTCCGACCAGAGCGGAGTTCTTGGCCATCAGATGACAGCAGGCGTGCAAAAGCCGACATCGGTCGGAGATTTGCGATTGACCAGACGGGTCTCACAGTCCGGATGTACCGCCTGAGCCGGGGTATCGCCCCTAGTCTGACCGCCGTGCTGAAGATCGCCCGCGACCACGTGGACGCCATGATCGCCCACGCTCGGGAAGATCATCCGGACGAGGCATGCGGAGTGATTGTCGGGCCTGAGGGGTCCGACGTGCCGACCCGATTAGTCCGGATGATCAACGCTGACCGCTCGCCGACCTTCTTCCGCTTCGACCCGCAGGAGCAGTTCGAGTTGTACAAGGCGATGAGTGCCGCAGGGGAGGAGATCGTCGTCGTCTACCACTCGCACACCTCGACTGAGGCTTATCCATCGCGGACCGACATCGCCCTTGCCTCTGAGCCGCAGGCTCACTATGTGCTTGTTTCGACCGCCGAGTCCGGCGCCTCGGAGGGTCCGATCAGCGTACGCTCCTACCGCATCGTCGATGGTGTGGTGACCGAGGAGGAGATCGACGTCACGGAATAGGCCTCAGAGGCCAGTCGTTTGGCAAGAGTAGCCAGGCAAGTTTCTGGCACTGCTCGCGCGCCCAACGCTCGCAGTGCGGAACAGAGGAGAGACTCGATGTCAGTAGAGGTGAGGATCCCGACGATCCTCCGTACGTTCACCGGCGGAGCGAAAGCGGTGCACGGGGATGGGGCGACCTTGCAACAGGTGCTCGATGACATCGAGGCACGCAATCCCGGATTGAAGGACCGGATCGTCGAGTCGGAGGCGCTGCGACGGTTCGTGAACGTCTACGTCAACGATGAAGACGTCCGCTTCAGCGGCGGACTCAACGCCCCAACTGCGGATGGTGACGTTGTGGTTGTGCTGCCCGCTGTCGCCGGCGGCTGAGCGAGTCATTCATGGCGCGGTACGCCTCGCTACTCGAGTCGGTCGGCCATACCCCCCTGGTCGGCCTGCCACATCTGTCGCCGAGTGAGTCGGTGCGGCTTTGGGCAAAGCTGGAGGATTACAACCCGACCGGTTCGATCAAGGACCGGGCGGTGTTGGCCATGATCAAGGCTGCCGAGGCTGAGGGGACATTGCGACCCGGTGCGACCATCCTCGAGCCGACAAGCGGCAACACCGGCATTGCACTTGCCATGGCAGCCAAGCTTCGCGGCTACCGGCTGATCTGCGTAATGCCGGAGAACACCTCATCGGAACGCAAGGAGTTGCTCGCGATCTGGGGTGCCGAAATCGTCGCCTCAGCGGCTGAGGGTGGCTCGAACGAGGCCATCCGTGTGGCGAAGCAGCTCGCGGCGGAGCATCCGGACTGGGTCATGCTCTACCAGTACGGCAATCCAGCCAACGTCGAGGCGCACTACCTGACCACGGGGCCCGAGATCCTCGAAGATCTCCCTGAGGTGACCCATGTGGTCGCCGGACTCGGCACTACCGGAACGCTGATGGGAGTCGGCCGCTTCTTCGCCGACAAGAAGCCGGGGGTCAAGATCATCGCGGCCGAGCCGCGGTACGGCGAGCTCGTCTATGGCTTACGCAACCTGGACGAGGGCTTCGTTCCCGAGCTCTACGACGCGTCCTATGTCACATCGAGGTTCTCTGTTGGTTCCCGGGATGCCGTTCGGCGCGTTCGGGAGCTCCTGGAGCGCGAGGGCATCTTTGCCGGGCTCTCATCGGGGGCGATTCTGCATGCCGCACTGGCGCAAGCCGCCAAGGCTGTCAACGCAGGTGAATCGGCAGAGATTGTGTTAATCATCGCCGATGGCGGCTGGAAGTACCTATCCACGGGCGCCTACAGCGGCGACCTCGATGCCAGCGAGGATTACCTCGATACCCAGGTGTGGGCGTGATCGCTTGTAGGCTGAGCGCTCGTGGCGTCTGATACTGAAACGCCGATCGGCATCTTCGACTCGGGGTTCGGCGGGCTTACGGTAGCCCGCGCGGTCATCGACCAGCTGCCCCACGAAGACATCATCTACCTGGGTGACACCGCGCGTGCTCCGTACGGCGAGCAGCCAATCGCGAACGTCCGTGAGTACGCTCTCGAGTGCCTTGATCACTTGGTGGGGCAGGGCGTCAAGATCTTGGTCATCGCCTGCAATTCGGGCAGCGCGGCGGTGCTTCGTGATGCCCGGGAACGCTATGGGGTGCCCGTCGTAGAGGTGATCTTGCCGGCCGCCCGACGAGCTGTCGCTGCCACCCGAACCGGTCGTGTCGGAGTGATCTGCACTGAAGCGACAGCTACCTCACAGGCCTACGACGATGCGTTCGCCGCAGCCCCGCAGATCGAGCTGCATACCGCGGCCTGCCCCCGTTTCGTGTCATTCGTCGAGGCTGGGATCACGGGCGGTCCCGAGCTGCTGGCGTGCGCGGAGGAGTATCTGAAGCCCTTGCAGCAAGCCGACATCGACACGTTGATCTTGGGCTGCACGCACTATCCGCTGCTCACAGGTGTGATCTCCTACGTGCTTGGTGACAACGTCAGCCTGGTGTCCAGCGCGGAGGAGTGCGCCAAGGACGTGTACGCGGTGCTGACCCGCCGCGGCCTGACTCATGATGAGCCACGGATTGCCAGTTACCGCTTCCTGACCACTGGCAGTCCGGAGGCGTTCGAGGGCGTCGGGCATCGCCTTATGGGTGGGTTGGTCATCGGCGTCGAGCAGTTTGTGTGACCGCGATGATGAAATTGACGATCGTCGGTTGCAGCGGATCACTCTCCGGACCCGACTCAGCAGCTTCCAGCTACCTGCTGCGGGCGCCATATCAAGATCGAATCTTCTCTCTGCTGCTGGACTGTGGGCCGGGCGCCATGGGTGCGCTCTACCGCTACATCGATCCGCGTGAGGTCGATGCCATTGCGCTCAGCCACTTGCATGCCGACCACTGCTTGGACCTGTGCGGCTACTACGTTGCCGCACGCTACTCACCGAACGCTCCGTGGCCGCGACGTCCGGTGTACGCCCCAACCAACGCCGCTTCCCGAATCGCGCTGGCGTACGAGGTTCCCGGTGATGACACCGGGAGTAGTGAGGACGGCCTATCCATCGCCGAGCATTTCGACTGGCGTACCTGGCAGCCCAGCCAGTCGATTGGCCCTTTCACCGTCCAGACCGTCCCCGTGGAGCATCCGGTGGAGGCCTACGCCATCCGTGTGCACGAGGATGTCGCCGGCGGCGGCACCATGGTGTACTCCGGGGATACCGGGCCATCCGAGGCCCTCGTACGACTGGCGACCGGCGTCGATCTGCTGTTAGTGGAATCAGCCTTCCTCGACGAGGCTGGCAATCCTGATGGGATGCATCTATCCGGCCGAGAGGCCGCCACCATCGGGCAGGCTGCCGGAGTTGCGATGATTGTGCTCACCCACATCCCTCCGTGGTACGAACCCGATCGTGTCTTGGCCGAGGCAACGCCTCACTTCGACGGGCCGGTAGCACTCGCGAAGCCGGGAGCGATCTGGGACATCGGTGGGGTGTGATCGCATTTTTCTGATGCCGCTCGCGCATCGCGCGCATGAATCCGCCGACTTCGTCGTCGCTCGCAGAGGAATAGCGCCTCTGCTCCTTCCTCCTCAGCACGGCGGCCGCGCGATTTGCCGACGCTCGCAGCATAGGGTGGCGTGGTGACTTCTCGAGCCGACGGACGCAGCCATGATCAACTTCGAGAGGTCCGGTTCACCCGGGGATGGCTGGAGCAGGCTGAGGGCTCGGTGCTGGTGGAGTTCGGGCAGACCCGGGTTCTCGTTGCCGCCAGCGTCACTGAAGGAGTTCCGCGCTGGCGTAAGGGCTCTGGCTTGGGCTGGGTGACCAGCGAATACGCCATGTTGCCGCGAGCGACCAGCACCCGTACCGACCGTGAGTCGGTACGCGGCAGGATCGGTGGCCGAACGCACGAGATCAGCCGCATCATCGGTCGCAGCCTGCGCGCCGTGATCGACTACAAGGCGCTCGGTGAGAACACCATCGTGCTCGACTGTGACGTACTGCAAGCCGATGGTGGCACCAGAACCGCATCGATCACAGGCGCCTATGTCGCACTCGCGGACGCGATCAGCTGGCTCCGGGACCGCGAGTTGCTGACGGCTGATCCTTTGACGGGGTCGGTTGCAGCCGTCTCGGTCGGCGTGGTCGACGGAATCTCCATGCTGGACCTTTGTTACTCCGAAGACTCCGCGGCTGACACCGACATGAATGTCGTCATGACGGGTGATGGATCATTCATCGAGCTTCAGGGAACAGCCGAGGGCGCTCCTTTCGATCGGCGGCTGCTCGACGAACTTCTTGATCTTGGCGCTTCAGGCTGCGCGCGGCTCACCGAGCTGCAGCGGGCCGCCCTTGCTTCGTAATGGCGATTGCGCAATGTGGGCTGGGCTTGTCGAAGTCCGCCGAATACGCCCCTCGACAGGCTCAGGGCGCATGACACGCCAGCAGGTGGTGCTGGCCACCAGGAACGCCAAGAAGCTGGCTGAGCTGCAGCGCATCGTGTCAGCCGAATCGCAGGATGTGCAGGTGCTTGGACTTGCTGACGTCGCGGCCTATCCGGAGCCAGCCGAGACTGAGCGCACGTTCGAGGGCAATGCACTGCTCAAGGCACGCGCCTGCGTTGCCGCTACCGGCCGCCCTGCGTTGGCCGATGATTCGGGCCTTGCAGTTGATGTGCTCAATCAGATGCCTGGGGTGCGATCGGCGCGTTGGGCCGGGCCAGGGGCGAGCGATGAGGACAACAACACATTGCTGTTACGCCAGTTGGCCGATGTCCCAGCAGCGGAGCGGACTGCGCGGTTCGTCTGTGCCATGGCCTTGGTGCTTCCGGACGGTACTGAGCACATCCGCATCGGGGAAATGCGCGGCCTGATTGCTGTCAGTCCCGCGGGTCAGAATGGGTTCGGCTACGATCCGCTATTCGTAGCTGACGGGTACAGCATCACCAACGGGGAGCTTGAACCGGCGGCCAAGGATGCGATCAGCCATCGGGGACGCGCTGTGCGAGCGATCTTGCCCGTCCTGATTGCAGAGCTACGTCGGCTGGAGCCTGTTGCTCGGGAGGGATAACGCGTGAAGACCTACCTTGATCTACTCGATCACGTCCTAACGCGCGGCGTGGAAAAGGGCGACCGGACCGGTACCGGCACACTCAGCACGTTTGGCTACCAGATGCGCTTTGACCTGCGCCAGGGCTTTCCACTGCTCACAACAAAGAAGCTGCACACCCGGTCGATCTTTGCTGAGCTGCTGTGGTTCGTCCAGGGCTCGACCAACGTCAAATGGCTGCACGAGCAGGGGGTGACCATCTGGGACGAGTGGGCCGATGCAGACGGTGAGCTCGGTCCCATCTACGGCTACCAGTGGCGTTCCTGGCCCACACCCAGCGGCGACCATATCGACCAGCTCGCCGCCGTCATCGACTCGATCAAGGCGGCTCCCGACTCACGGCGGCACCTCGTCAGTGCGTGGAACGTCGCCGATCTCGCTGACATGGCGTTGCCACCGTGTCATGTGATGTTCCAGTTCTATGTCGCGCAGGGCCGACTGTCTTGCCAGCTCTATCAGCGTTCAGCTGACATCTTTCTCGGTGTCCCGTTCAACATCGCCTCCTACGCCCTGCTCACCCACATGGTCGCCCAGGTTTGCGGCCTGGAGGTCGGTGACTTCGTACACACGCTGGGTGATGCACATCTTTATCTGAACCATCTCGACCAGGCCAGGCTCCAATTGAGTCGTGAGCCACGTCCACTGCCCAGGCTGCTGCTGAATCCTGACGCGAGCTTGATCGACGACTTCACCCTGGAGGACATCACGATCGAGGGTTACGATCCGCATCCAGGTATCAAGGCGCCGATCGCAGTCTGATCATGACCGAGATCATCGCGATAGCGGCCGTCGCCGCCAACGGCGTGATCGGCGCAGGAAACGACATACCGTGGCGGATCCCGGCGGACTGGAAGCGGTTCAAAGCCTTGACCATGGGCAGCGTGCTGATCATGGGCCGTAAAACGTACGACTCCATTGGCCGACCGCTGCCCGGCCGGACAACCTTCGTGATCACTCGCGACCGAATGTGGCGCGGCGCCGGGGTATGCGCGGTGCCTTCTGTCGATGAAGCGTTTGATCAGGCAATGCTGCTGAATCCCCGGGTCATCTTTGTGGCCGGTGGGGGAGAGATATACCGAGCGGCTTGGGATCGGCTCACCGGCTTGGAGATCACCGAGGTCAATCAACAACCTGCTGGTGAGGTGATCTTTCCCGAGATTGACCCCGAGGATTGGCTGGAGACAGGCCGGGAACCGCACGACGAATACACCTTCGTCAGCTACCGTCGCCGATAGCGGGATGAGTCCGCGAGGCGAGTATCACCGGGTCTTCTCGCTGACCGTAGCCGCCTGCCTTAGACTCGCGGCTTTAGTGCACTCGGGAGACAGGGAGACCCCCACATGCGGGAACCGACGTTGGCTGCAAAACTGGGCGCCGAATCCCTTGGGACGTTCCTACTGGTGTTTATGGGATGTGGAGCAGCGATCCTGGCCGCAACGTTCCTCACTGATATTCAACGGCGTACAGCTCGGGATCGGGTTCCTCGGGGTCTCGCTTGGCTTTGGCCTGTCCCTGATGATCGCCGTACATGCTTTCGGGCACGTCTCCGGCGGGCATTTCAACCCGGCTGTGACGATCGGTCTGGCGATCGCGA
>DASRJV010000014.1:0-9772 GCA_035649295.1 Propionibacteriaceae bacterium | reverse complement strand
CGTCCCAAGTGAATCGCGGGGGCTCGCGTTCCAGGGAGTTGGCGGATACGGATGGTAGTTGGCGATCTTGCCGTCCCGGATCACCATATGGTGGCTCAGCACACCGCGGACCGCCTCGGTGAAGCCACAGCCGATCCCCTCCTTCGGCACTTCGAACTTCTCCCAGGTCTTCGTCCGGCCGGCACGGATCTCATCCAGCGCCTGCTCCACAAAATGGACCGCGCAGGCCGCAGCATAAGCCTGGAAATAGGTCCGCGCCCGGTTCCGCTCCAAGGTGTTCGAGCCATGCTCCGGAATCTTCCACTCCAGGTTCACTGGACCCTTGAGCGCCGTCTTCGGCAGATTGATCTGAACGCTGGTGCCCGTTGCCTTGACGTATCCCCCGACGTCGACGAGCCCGGACAACGCGGTGGACCACAACCTGGCGAGCGGACCGCCGCCAGTGTCGAGCGCGAGATGATCTTGACCGTCGTACCAGCGCGGGCTCATCACCCAGCTGTACTTATCGTCAAGATCGCGCTTCTGCGGGTGCGGCTTGGTGTGCTGGTTCCATGGATGGCGTCGATCGACCGGATTGCCCAGCGGGTCGTTCCGCACGAACATCTCTTGGTCTTCCCAATCGTCGTAATAGGAGGACCCGAGCAGAATCCGAATTCCAAGGTTGATCTTCACCAGGTCATTGGTGACGAGCTGGCCGTCGACGACCACGCCGGGCGTGACGAACATGGCCCGGCCCCAGTCCGTCATGTCCCTGTAGTTGAAATTGCAGACCGCCGGATCCTGGAAAGAGCCCCAGCAGCCCAGCAGCGTGCGCCGCAGCCCCACCTTCTCGTATCCCGGCAACGCCTCGTAGAAGAAGTCGAAGAGATCGTCGTGCATGGGCACGACCTTCTTCATGAACTCGACGTAGCGCATCAGTCGGGTCAGGTAGTCAGTCATCAGTTGGATCGTGGCGACCGTTCCGACACCGCCCGGGTAGAGCGTGGAGGGGTGAACATGCCGACCCTCCATCAGGCAGAACATCTCCCGCGTGTAGCGACTGACCTGCAGAGCCTCGCGGTAGAAGTCGCCGGTGAACGGATTCAGCGCTCGCATGATGTCGCCGACAGTGCGATAACCATGATCACCAGCGTGCGGCGCCTCGGTCTGGTTGGCCCTTTCCAGTACGCCCGGGTTGGTCTCGGAAACCATCTTCTCGCAGTAGTCGACCCCGACCAGGTTCTCCTGGAAGATGTTGTGGTCGAACATGTACTCGGCAGCCTCGCCGAGGTTCACGATCCATTCCCCGATGTGCGGTGGCTTCACGCCGTACGCCATGTTCTGGCAGTAGCACGAGCAGGTTGCGTGATTGTCGCCGCAGATGCCGCAGATCCGGCTGGTGATGAAATGGGCGTCGCGCGGGTCCTTGCCCTTCATGAAGATGCTGTAGCCACGGAAGATCGACGAGGTCGAGCGGCACTCGCTGACGACCTTCTGCTTGAAATCGATCTTGGTGTAGATGCCCAAGCTGCCGACGATTCGGGTGATCGGGTCCCAGGCCACCTCGACCAGGCCTTCGGCGTTCTCACTGAGCTTGCTGGGCCTTGCCATCGTCGTGGTCATCGGCGCTTGCCTCCTTGCAGTACTAGGACTTCGGTGCCTACCAGGTGCGAGTCGCGCCCGAGGTGAGCTGGGAACCTGGCTTACGCCACTTGGGTTCTTGGTCGACCGTGTGCTGAGTTGCCGAGCGGAGGCGGCGCAGGGTGCTACCCCAGGCATTGACCACCGTGGTGGAAAGCTTTGCGCCAGGCGGCTCGTCCATGAAGGGCATGAACTTGTCCGGGAATCCGGGCATTGTGCAGCCGATGCAGATGCCGCCAACGTTGGGGCACCCGCCCACACCGTTCAGCCAGCCTCGCTTGGGGACATTGCACTTGACCACGGGGCCCCAGCATCCGAGCTTGACGATGCACTTCGGGGAGCCGTACTCAGTGGCGAAGTCGGCCTGCTCGTAATAGCCAGCCCGGTCGCAGCCCTCGTGCACGGTGGCGCCGAAGAGCCAGGTTGGTCGCAGCGCCTCGTCGAGCGGGATCATCGGCGCCTGGTCGGTCGCCATGTACAGCAGATAGGTCAGCGTTTCGGAAAGGTTGTCAGGCTGGATGGGACAGCCAGGCACGTTGACGATCGGGATGCCGGCTTTCGACTTCCAGCTCCAGCCCAGATAGTCCGAAACCCCCATTGCTCCGGTCGGGTTGCCGGCCATGGCATGGATCCCGCCATACGTTGCGCAGGTCCCGGCGGCGACGATAGCCGTGGCCTTGGGAGCAAGTCGATCCAACCATTCGGAAGTCGTGATCGGCTGGCCGGTGGCGGGGTCGTTACCGAAGCCGCACCAATACCCCTCGCTCTTGATCTTCTCGTTCGGGATCGAGCCCTCGACTACCAGTACGAACGGCTCGAGCTCGCCTCGGTCCGCCTTACGGAACCACTCCAGGAAGTCGTCCTGGCCACCCTCTGGTCCGCACTCGAAGTCGATCAAGGGCCAGTGCACCGCAATCTGGGGCAGCCCGGGGAGGGCGCCGAGGGCGATCTCCTCGATGCTCGGCTGGGTGGCTGCGGTCAGTGCGACCGAATCTCCATCGCAGCTGAGGCCAGCGTTGATCCACAACACGTGGATGAGCGTTTCTTCTGCCTTGAGGGCGGCGGGCGTTGGCATAGAAGCCACCTTTCCCAAGCTGGATCTGCAGTGATCCACGCTGCGGGGGCCGGCCATCGGCCCGCTTCTGCAGCTTCTCCCGTCTTAACATTCGGCCCCGAATTGCGTCAAGCAATCCGAGCCTGGCCTAAGGAGCGCTCTCACTTTTCTGCAGCCAGGCGTACCAGTCAGCCAAGCCGTCGCCGTTCTTGACCGATATAGGCATGATGTCGGCCGCCCGATTGAGGCTATATGTATAGCTGCTGAATGTTTTGATGTCGAAATCGACGTAGGGCAACAAGTCCGTCTTGTTGACGATCACGAGGTCGGCCACGGAAAACATGTGCGGATACTTGAGTGGTTTGTCCTGCCCCTCGGTGACCGAAATGATCACTACCTTGGCGCGCTCACCGACATCGAACAACGCGGGGCATACCAGGTTCCCGACGTTCTCGATGAACAGCCAAGATCCTGGGTCAGGATCCAGCGCTGCCGCGGCTTTCTGGACCATCGGAGCATCGAGGTGGCACCCTGCTCCGGTATTGACCTGAACTGCGCGGGCACCAGCTCGCTGGATGCGCTCACTGTCGAAGGTCGTTTCCTGATCGCCCTCGATGACGCAGACCGGGTGGGCGGTGCCGAGCTCAGCAATGGTCCGTTCCAGCAGGGAGGTCTTGCCCGAGCCCGGAGAGCTCATCAGGTTCAGCGCGGTGATGCCACGCTGCGCGAACCAGTCCCGATTGTGCTGGGCGAGGCGGTCGTTCTTGGCCAGAATCGCCTCGCCAATGATCAGATTCTCAGTGCCCGGGTCATGCCGCTGAACAGAGCCGGATAGCTTCCCGCCGTCTTGGCCGTGATCATGGTGATGATCATGATCACGGCTATGATCATGGTGTTGATGATCTGCGGCGTGATGCTGGTGATGATGCTGCTGACCCTGGGCGTCGAGGGTCACAAGACGAACGTCATCTTCGTTACCGCAACCACACGTCAGGCACATGGCTCCACCACTAGCTCGACTGAGACGACTCGGAGCTCACGCCCCGCGGTCAATTCCACTTCAGCACTGCCGCACGGGCAGAGGAGGATCAGGTCGTTCAATGCGAAGTCCTGCCCACATGATCGGCAGCGTGCCGCCCCTTGGGTCTGCTCTATCACCAGCGTGGAGCCCTCTAGCGGGGTGCCGCTGATGATGAGTTCATAGCAAAACTCCATCGCGTCGGGCACGACACCGGAGAGCATGCCGACCTCAAGCCGCACGAGGCCGACCTGCCGGCCGTCCGTCCGCTCGGCGACCATGTCGACCACACTCTGGGTAATTGCGAGCTCGTGCATTCACACTCCTGCTCGCTACTTTACGGTGACCTGTCATCGGAGTCTCGACCCTGAGGTCGTCAGGTTCGCATGGCCAGCTCTTCGGGTGGGCCTGCTGGCGCCGCGTGTCCTAGCATCACCCCATGGGCCAACGCGTCCTGATCCTCGCTGCCGGCATCGGCTCTGGCCACAACATCGCGGCTGGTGTCCTCGAGTCCTGCTTCCGCGCCGCCCCCGAAGTAGATGCGGTGCAGAAGCTGGACATCCTGGAGGCAACTAACGAGGTCTACCGGACCCTGTACGACGACGGATACTTCGCCCTCGTCGAAGCCGTACCTTGGCTGGTCGGCTGGGGTTACGACGCAAACGATCCGCCCTTCAAGCTCGCAAAATGGATCTCGCTCTGGGATCGCATCAACACCACCGCAACGGCCAAGGCGATCAAGGCCTTTCGCCCTGACATCGTCGTATGCACCCATTTCCTGCCGACCCGATTGGTGTCACTGATGCTGACTCGCGGCGTGCTCGAGGCGAAGCTGGCTGTCGTCACCACCGACTATGACTTTCAGGGACTCTGGCTGAGCAGCCCGTTCAACCACTTCTTCGTGGCGCGGGACGAGACCAAGGCGTACATGGCCGCCATCGGCGTGCCAGCGGACCGGATCACCGTCTCCGGCATACCGGTACGACCCGGCCTAGGTGATCAAGTCGAGCGTGAGGCGGTCCTCCAGCGGTATGACATGCGCTCAGATCGGCCCATCCTGCTGATCTCGGCAGGGGCCGCCGGTGGCGCGTACACGCAGACGATCGTGCAACAGACTTTGCGGATCCGGAGCGACTTTCAGGCCGTCGTCGTGTGCGGACGAAACGAGCAGCTGAAGAGTCAGATCGAAGGCTTGGTCGCCTTCCACCGCGATCGCTACCGGGTGCTGGGCTACACGAACGACATGGCCGACCTGATGCGAACAGCCACCTTGTTCATCGGAAAGCCGGGTGGGCTCTCCTCCTCAGAGTGCATGGCCGCCGGGCTACCCATGGTTCTGATCCACCCGATTCCCGGTCAGGAGGTGCGGAACAGCGACTTCCTCTTGGAGGAGGGCGCCGCGGTGCGCTGCAACTACCAGACAACTGTGGGCTACAAGATCGATCAGCTGCTGGCCGACCCAGACCGGATCACGCGCATGGCCGATAGCGCCAGGCGGATCGGTAGACCCGATGCCGGCCCGGGCATCACCTCCGCGGTACTGGCCGACGAGTCACCACCACTGTGGATCAGCCATGCCGCCCAGAAGTCCGTGCTCGCCTCGAGTGAACGGGGGATCTCGGCCGCCAACCTATATGCCGGTCGTCGGGTGCGCACCTTGATCAGTGCTGCTACCGGACAATCGGCCGGAGTGATCACCACTGCACAGCTGGACTCGCTGCTTCCGAAAAAGGCGGGCAGCGCCTCGTCGGGCACCGACCTCTCTTTGACAGCGGATCAGATTTCCGCTCTTCGCCGGCGCACTGAGCCGGGGCTCACGTTCACACTGCGTCGCATCCTCGGCAAAGCCAGCGACCTGAGGCTCGCGCTGAGCCCCTGACTCCGTCGGGCGTACCGCGACGCAGCCCCGTGGCGTCGACCCACGGCTCATGCACCGGGCAGCAACCCTCGGTCCTTGAGCCAATCACCGAATTGCTCCGGTGTTCCTACACCGTCCTCGATGACTGCGGTATAGATCTCGAAGCCACCAATCTCATCGGGATAGCTCGGCAGTCGGAACCACACGTCCTTGATGCGTAGCACCGCCGCGCGCTGCTCATCAGTGATCGAATCGCGCAACCCCTCATGAAAGGCAGTGACGTTCTGATGAAGATCATGTAGCCACAGCGACAGGTCGAGCCGCCACCTGCCCGCCTCGCGATCCAGCAGGAACGGAACGTGGTACCGCTCCTCCCTGACGAGACCGGTGGAGCTGCGGTCACCACGTTCGTCCCGATAGTCGAAGCCGACCACCCCAGGAATCTCGATGACTCGTGAGATCAATCGCAGGACGTCCCTGGGGTCACAGTCGGGTCCGACAAGCAAGCCCACATCAAGATCGCGCCAGCACATCAGGTTGGAGATGTAGCTTCCGGTCACTTCCAGCGGTACGAGGCCGGCGAAGACTCCCGACTGATCCAGTTCGTCAAGGAGCGCTGTCGCCTCCGCCTGCAATGCTGACTGCCTGGCTGCAAGCTCCCCATCGGCGGAGGTGCTCACGAGCGGCGCAGGGTTGCGGTCACACCCCGGACTGTGCCTTTGCGTCCCGCTGGGTGCGCCGCACTGATGCCGCGCTGGCCTAGACGGTGGTGTCAGCCGTTCGCGGAGTGCTGATCGCGACCAGCCCGGCCGCGATCATGAGCAGCGCGGCCAGCGCCAGCATCAGGCCACTGAACCCGATCGGAAGCTGGGCGACGAGCGGTCCGCATGAGGCTCCTGCGAACACATACAGGCCATTGAGCGCGAGGGCTCCAGCACGAGATGAGCCGCCCCGACCGCCAATGAGCGCGATCGTTGCAGGCACGATCGTGGCGATGCCCAGAACGAAGACGACGCTCGCGATGATGAGCGCCCATGGTGTTGCAACCGCAATGGCCTCAGCTGCGAGCCCTACAGCGGCGAGCAGATACCCCCAGATGGCTACCCGGATGGAGCCATGCCGGCCGACCAGCCAGCCGGCAAGTGGGGCCAGCAGCATTGCGGGAAGCCCGGCCAGTCGTGCCAGCAGTACGTCGGCGTCGTCGAATCCGAACTGGCTCCGCAAGAGCGGACCAAGAGCGGCGTACATGCCAACGAAGCTCAAGAGCACGGAAAATGAGGCCGCGTTCGGCAGCACCAGCTCGCGTCGGACAGCCAACGTGGCCACCTCGCGGTACTTCTGAGCCAAGCTGGCCGGAGGTCCGCTTCGACTGGGCTCGATCAGAATCATTGCGATGGCGAGAGCTGCAACGACAAGTGCAGGTGCGGCGACAGCGAAAACCCAGCGCCAGCTGAGAGCTTCCGCGACCGCCTGCGCATAGACCTGACCGAGAATGCCAGCCGACAGGAAAGCCGTCGACATCGCGCCGATCCCGGTGGACCGCCAACGCGGTGGCAACGCCTCCCCCACGTATGCCAGCGCCGCGGCGGAGAAGCTCGCTGCCACAAACCCTTGGATGGTCCGGAGCACCGCCACCATGGACAACGAAGACGCCAGAGCCAAGCCCGCCGTGGCGATTGCGAGGAGGACCATTCCTGGCACGAGGATCGGCTTGCGACCATAGCGGTCGGAGAGTGGCCCGAAGATCAGGAACCCGAAGCCATAGGCCAGCGCGTATGTGGTGCCGAGAGCAGCAGCCGCCGCGGCTCCATCTTCACTGAAGGTTTGGGCGAGGACCGGTGTAAGCGGGATAGCCAAGTAGAGCTGCATCAGCACGAGCAATGCGCAACTGACCAGTACCGCCAGCGGCGCGACAACCGGCGCTTGCTCGCTACCGGCTTTTGGGCGGCGCTGATGTTGTGACATGGCCTCGCTGGTGATCATCGCAGGTCAAGCCAGACTAGGTTGCGTAGGGTGGAACATTCGCCCGTGCTGTACATGTCGGCCACGCTACGGAGAGGAGGCCTCAGGTCGCGTCGGGCCAGACACCCAGCTTGAAATGGGCCTGATGGGTGGATCCTCGTACGCCCGATTCCACTTTTCAATTCCACCGCACGTACTTGGACCTGACAGGCCAGTCCAGACTGGGACTGTGCACGGTGAAACGAATGTCCTTGGCGGCGAGCTGCAGAGCTGCGGCACAGATCCGGTTACGGGTTTCTACCGCGATGGCTGCTGCACCTCTGGACCAGATCAGGCCGTTCATCTGGTGTGCGCGGTGGTGACCGCGGAATTCCTGAGGCAGCAGCGCAGCGTCGGCAATGACTTGATCACGCCGGCGTCCGCGTTCGGCTTTCCGGGGCTGCAACCGGGCGACCGGTGGTGTGTGGTCGCCCAGCGCTGGCTGCAGGCGCACGAGGCTGGAGTAGCTCCACCCGTAGTGCTGGCATCCACCAACGCCCGAGCGCTCCAGGTAATCGATCTTGCAGTGCTGCAGCAGTATGCCGTTGATGTGCCTGAGGATCTCAGCTCGCTCGAGTGATCAGCGCAGCAAACTCCACGTGGGAACTCGGGCAGAGGCGATCGTACGGGAGCGTGCAGCACGCCTTGGCGGCTAGCACAACCAGCTTGTGCTTGGTGGCGGCATCAGCTCTCTCGGTTCCGGGCAAGTCGATCGAGAAGATCAGCGAGTTGGCGAGGCCGGCCAAGGAATGGTGAGTGATCACCTGGGATCTCGACGAGGTCGATGCCAAGTCGGGGCCTCGTGACGGCTCGGCTGAACCCGATGGTGACGGCCGCGTCGTCCAATGCCGCGATTGCCGCGCGAGGACTCGCCGGAAGTTGCCGCAACGGATATGGGCGATCCCAGAGGCTTCTCGAGTTTTGCGCCCGCAGCCGCTGAAACGCCCACCTGGCATCCTCCGGGTCGCAGTCGGCGTAGAAGGTAAGCCGCGCGGACTGGAAAGTCGTAAAGGCGCTCGATCCATCGTCCAGCGTCTCGGTTCTATAGGCGTCCGGTCGAGCCATGGGCGGAGCGCCATTCCAAGGTCGGCCATCAACGTTGGGGAGCACGCCGCACAGAAACACCAGCAGCGACGCGGGTCGCGATGCCGCAACCAGCGGCAGCACCATCGCTCCGAGTGAGTGGCCTACGAGCACAGCGTCTTCTAGATCCGTCGGATACGACGCTAAGACGACATCGGCATAGTCCTCGAAGGTCGCATTGCCGTCCTCGACGGGCAGGTCCATGACGACTGACCGATGACCTAGCGATGCCATATGCGGCAGCAGCCGGCGCCAGCACCAGGCACCGTGCCATGCGCCGTGCACGAAGACAAAGGTGCTCACTGTAACCAAACCCTTGCGAAGCGCAGCTATGCCGGCCTGTCGGGCTCCGCTGGGGCGTGCCGTTCCAGAAACCTGAACACGTCAGTGTCGTCGACACCGGGGAACGTGCCGGGCGGCAACGCGGCCAATAGGTGCGAATGTGCCCGCGTGCTGGGCCACGCCTGCCTGGACCAGCGATCGGCGAGCGCGGCAGGCGGCCGTCGGCAGCAGTCCGGATCTGGACACAACGACTTTGCCCGTGCAGTGGTCTCCCGTCCTCGGAACCACTTCACATGCGCATACGGCACGCCGAGGCTGATCGAAAACACGCCGTCGTTCGTACCTTCTGCCTGGGCCGTGCACCAGTAGGTGCCGCGCGGCGTGTCCGTGTACTGGGCATACGCGCCTGACCGGTCAGGCACGTCGAAAACCGCGTATGCAGTCCATTTTCGGCAGACCGGCTGTCCCTCGATGGCGCCCAGAACGTCGGTAGGAAAACTGACGCCGTCATTTTCGTACGCCTTGTAGATCAGGCCGTTCTCGTGAACCCGCATGAAGTGCACGGGCAACCCCAGGTGATGCGTCGCCAGGTTAGTGAACCGGTGTGCAGCCGTCTGATGAGAGACCGCGAATGCATCGCGCAGGTCCTCGATCGCGAGTAGCCGTTCCTTCTTGGCCGTCTGCAACAGATCAACGGCCGCCTGTTCGGGGATACGGAGGGCGGCAGCGAAGTAATTGACCTCGACGCGTTGCCGGAGGAAGTCGGGATAATCCTTGGGTTCGGCATGGCCAAGAACGACATGGCCCAGCATTTGCAGGACATGGAGCCGTACGTCGTGACCTCCTGGCGCCTGCA
>DASRJV010000013.1:0-9069 GCA_035649295.1 Propionibacteriaceae bacterium | reverse complement strand
ATCTGCTGGCGCCTCACTGGCCCAGCCGTCTGGGCCTCGATGAGCAATGCGCGAGTACGCTCTGCCAGCTCCTCACGAGCCGAATGCTGATGGGTAGGAACGACAGAAAGAGGGAAGTTCGCCACGAGCGCGCCACCCTTTCGGAATGAAACATCAGGTTGTGGCGCGCTTCTCGGCCACATTGGCACCTAACCACGAATGCCACCTAGTGATCAAGGGCCTGGGATATTTCAAAATGAAAAAGTATCTAAGAAGCCGACTCAAGATTGGAGTGGCCGAAGTTTCTACCCTGTAAGCAATATCCGCCTGAGATATCAGCCCGCCACATCGGCAAAGCGAACGAGTAGCGCGAGACCGTCTTTGATTCGACGCCGCTCATCCTCAGTTGCTGCTTTGAGCACCGCCTCGAGTCGACCGATCGGACCTGCGTCGCTCAGCGCAGGCGCCTGGCTGGCCACGCTCTCAGCTAGGGAGATCTGGACGTATCGCCGGTCATCCACGCTCGGCTTACGCTCGACGATCTCCTTGGCCTGGAGCCGATCGACTATTCCCGAGACTGTGCTGTGGCTCAGCTCCAGCTCCCGACTCAGGTCCCCCAGCGTCATTGAACCCTGCGTTCCGAGCAGTGAAATCACACTCACCTGAGCGGCGGTCAGCCCGCTCCTAGCCAATTCCGCCCGGCTACCTCTGACGAGATGTCGGCGGAGGGAGCGAAACAGTCCAACGATCTCGCGAGCCTCAGACGCAGCCGGCGAGGCTGGGGTGGTTTTGGCGTTCACGGGACTCATGCTAATGTTCTATACGACACGTCGTATACGACACGTCGCATAGAACGTGTCGCGACAAGAGACCCAACGGTATGAATCCCGAGGACATGAACCCCAAGGACATGAACGCAGTGCCTCGGTCCGCGTCGGAGTTCCTTTGGCAAGTCGGTGGGGCAGGCTGGGTCCTCACAGTGCTGTACTTCATCGGACAGATCGTGGCTCAGGCTGCCTGGAAGACCCCGTACAGCTTGATCGACAACCGGGTGAGCGATTTAGGCAGCACTGCGTGTGGGCGAACCGTGGCCAATACCCTCATCTGCTCACCGCTTCACGCGGTGATGAACCTGACTTTCATTCTGACCGGCGGACTGATCCTGGTCGGGCTCTTCCTTATTCGGTCGATCTGGCCGCGACGTCGCCTCACGACCTGGGGTCTGGCTCTGCTCGCTGTGGCCGGGGCCGGCACGATGCTGGTCGGGCTCAGCCCGGAGAACGTCAATGTGGTGCTTCACGTCATCGGCGCCCTCAACATTCCAGCCGGCAACGTGGCCATGATCCTGCTCGGGCTAGCCATCTGGCGCGATCGCCGGGGAATGGCCGGCTTCTCAGTTGTGGCAGGTGTGTTTGGGCTGCTTGGCATGCTGGCCGGGCCCTTCCTGGTGATCTTGACCGGCCATGGTGGAGGGCTCGCAGAACGTATCGCGCTCTATCCGCTGATCATTTGGCTGATCGTTTTCGGACTCGCGATCTTCACCAGGAAACTGTCGGCACCCGACAGTCCTGAATCGATTAAGAATTGCGATGTGCGGACAGTTTCCCAAAACCGTGGAAACGACGGTATTCAGCCTGCCAAGGCTCAGGCCGAGGTCACCTCTCGGGCCAAGGCGGCCGGCATGTAGTCGTAGCGTACGAACGATCGCTTGAAGGTGCCGGTGCCATGTGAGACCGAGCGCAGGTCGATTGGATACCGGGACAACTCGTGCGCCGGCACTTCCGCGTGGATGATGGCGTACCCCTGAATATCGGACGTCTCCGTGCCATGCACCTGACCCCGGCGGCCACGCAGGTCCGCCAGCACCGCCCCGACCGAGTCGTCGGCAACCGTGATCTCAACTTTGTCGATCGGCTCCAGTAGGGCGACGGTCGACTCATTGGCCGCCTCGCGGAGGGCAATCGCCCCTGCCGTCTGAAAGGCCATATCAGAGGAATCGACCGAATGCGCCTTGCCGTCGACCAGCGTGACCCGGAGATCAACCAGTGGATAGCCGGCAAGCACACCCTTCGGCAGCTGGTTGCGGACACCCTTTTCCACCGACGGAATGAATTGCCGCGGCACCGCTCCACCGACCACGCGCTCGGTGAACTCGAACCCGGCACCGCGTTCCAGCGGCTCGATCTCCATCATGCAGACCGCGTACTGTCCATGCCCGCCCGACTGCTTGACGAGGCGACCCTGCGCCTTGATGGGACGAATGAAAGTTTCCCGGAGCGAGGTACGCACCGGCTCGACCTGGACCTGAATGTGCCAGTTGTCCCGCAGCGCAGTCAGCAGCTTCTCCACATGCGCCGGCCCCATCGCCCAGATCACCACCTGATGAGTTTCGGCATTGTGCTCGAGGCGCATGGTGACGTCTTCGGCCACCAGCCGCTGCAGCGCCGAGGCCATCTTCTCCTCATCACCCCGGGAGGTGGCGTGGACAGCTACCGGCAGCAGCGGCTCCGGAAGCAGCCAGGGCTCGACGAGGGCTGGCTGCGCCTTGTTGGACAGCGTGTCGGAGGTCTCCGCAGCGGCCAGCTTGGACACCAGAACAAGATCACCGGCGATCGCGTACGGCTTGGGCCTGGTCTCATCCCCAAGCGGCGCCGATAGCGGGCCCACTCGATCGTCGCTGTCGTGGTCCGGATGGGCGTCTACGTGGTGACTCGCAAACTGCTGCAGGTGCCCCGACACGTGCAGTGGAGTGTCAG
This sequence comes from Propionibacteriaceae bacterium, assembly GCA_035649295.1. Classification (GTDB taxonomy): domain Bacteria; phylum Actinomycetota; class Actinomycetes; order Propionibacteriales; family Propionibacteriaceae; genus Microlunatus. The sequence goes on along the minus strand of DASRJV010000013.1, from coordinate 6,334 downwards.
GGCTGAGAGTGCCGGAAAAGACCCGAACCAACGAAAGCCGGCCGACAAAGGGGTCACTCGTTGTCCGCACCACCTCGGCGACCAGTGGACCCTCCGGGTCACAGCTCACCGAGCCGAACGTCACACCGCTCGGCTTGTAGACCTTCGGCAGCGGCGAGGATGCCGGAGAAGGAAATCCCTGCTCGAATAGCTCGTACAGCCCCTCAATGCCCATTCCGGTTGGGGCATGTGCGGGAATGATCGGGAAGAACCGCCCGGTGGCGACCGCCATCCGGAGGTCCGGCAAGACAATGTCGAGATCGATGGGTTCGCCGCTGAGATGCCGGTCGAGCAGCGTCTCGTCCTCAGACTCCTCGATGATCGACTCGATCAGCGGATCCCAGTGCTCCTCGATGATCGAGGCTTCGGTTTCATCAGGCTCCCGTGATGTCGGCTCGCCGCTGCGATAGTCGGTGACGCTTCGGCGCAGTAGGTTGATCGCGCCGGTGACATGACCGTCGTCGATCAACGGCGCGCCGACCGGCTGAACATCGCCGAACACCAGCCGGCAGCGACCAATCGTCTCGTCGAAGTCAGCGCGGGATTGCTCGAGCTTGGTCACGGCGATCGCTCGAGGCATGTTCGTCGTCTCACATTCCCGCCACAGCATGCGGGTCGCATCGTCGATCTCGTCGCTGGCCGAGACCACGAACAAGACGGCGTCGGCTGCCCGCAGCCCGGCTCGCACCTCACCGACAAAGTCCGGGTTGCCCGGCGTGTCGAGGAGATTGATCATCACCTCGCCGCTGGCGATTGATGCGGCACCGAGCGACTGCGACGACGCGGGCTCACCCCTTTGGTGGCGGGCCGGAACTCGCGCTGCTATCAACCGCTCGAAAAGCGTGGTCTTTCCAACGCCCGCTGGACCAACCAGCACGACATTGCGGATATGTTCTGGCGACTGCGGCCCGTGTTGGCGACCTGTATCGGCTCCGTTGCCCATTCCTCACCCTTTCCCGATTACGCCAGCGCGCAAATCGCGCCCGTAGCGCTCTTTGGCTTCGCCGTAAGTCGCCACGCACGCGTTCCAGCAACCCTACGATGCAACCGTGAGTGAAATCGACCCGGTGGACCTCGCGACTCCGGCGCAGGACCAGCCAAAGTCGGTCGGCCGGCTCACCCGTCTGATGGCGCGCAGCTTGTCCATGGTCTGGCAGTCCGCGCGTACCCCATTTCTCGCGCTGACCGGTCTGCAATTATTGAATGCCATTGCCCTGGTGCTACAGATCGTTGCAGTGGAACTGGCTCTCACGGCCCTCCTCGACCTCAGCGGTAGCACTGCAGACCTTTGGCGTCTGGTGCAGCCCGTTCTGCTGCTTGCGGGGCTCACTGCGGTCACGGCGGTCATCGGCTCGACCCAGGCCGGCCTGAGCCGCTATGCCGGCGAGCTGGTGGCTGCGGTCATGTGGAAGCGCGTCTTGAGAGTCGCCACCCGGGTCGACTTGCGGAAGTTCGAATCAGCCCGGTTCTACGATCGCCTGCAGCGCGTTCAGGCCAATGCGCTGACGCGTCCGTATCAGATCACCTACGGCTTCGTGGCGACGATGGGGGCGGCGGCCGCAAGTGTTGGATTGGTGGTGGCGCTTGCACTGGTGCACCCCACCTTGCTGCCGCTGTTGTTGATTGGCGGTGTGCCGTTGCTGCTCACGAGTCGTCGGCAGAGCCAGCTGGAGTTCGATTTCTTGGCTCGGCAGACGCAATCGATGCGACTGCGGAATTACCTGACATGGGTACAGACCGGCCGGGAGGAAGCCAAGGAAGTACGGTCGTTCGGCCTCGGGCGCAACTTCGGCCAACGCCTCAACACCTTGTACGCCGACTATCTTCGTGATCTTGCCCAACACCTCTGGCACCGCTCCAGGCTCGGTGCCGCTGGCAGCCTCGGCTCGGCCGCTCTGCTGGCGTTGACATTGTTCTTGCTGGCGTGGCTGATCTCCACCAGCCGACTCAGCATCGCGGAGGCCGGTGCGGCATTGGTCGCGATCCGGCTGCTGGCGAGTCAGGTCCACTCTGGATTCGCCGGTGTACAAGCCGTCTTCGAGTCAGGCCAGTTCATTGATGACCTGGATGGGTTCCTTACGCTGGCTCCGGCCGCCGAAGGCGGATCGCGAGAAATCGCGCCGCCCGCAGACTTCCATCGCATCCGGGCCGACGCCGTCACCTTCTCCTATCCCGGTCGCAGCCAGCTAGCTCTGCAGGCCGCCAACATCGAGATCAACCGTGGCGAGGTGGTTGCCCTCGTTGGTGAGAACGGTTCCGGCAAGACCACCCTGGCCAAGGTCATGGCTGGTTTGTACGAGCCCGGCAGCGGCGCGGTCCGGTGGGACGGCATCGATGTACGCACCTTCCGGCCGGATCGGTTCCGAGAGCGGATCGCGATCATTTTCCAGGACTTCGTCAAGTACGCGCTCTCGGCCGAGGAGAACATTGCAGTGGCGCGGCCGGACGATGACATCGATCTTGCGGCGGTCCGCGAGGCAGCCAGGCTCGCCGGTGCCGACGCGTTCCTGTCGGCGCTCCCAGCTGGTTACCAGACACCGCTGTCCCGCCGGTTTGTGGGCGGGCACGAGCTGTCCGGTGGACAGTGGCAGAAGGTAGCCATCGCTCGCGCGTTCTATCGCAGCGCGCCATTGGTGATCATCGATGAGCCGACAGCGGCCCTCGATGCGCGCGCCGAGTACGAGCTGTTCTCCTCGCTCCATGAAATCCTGCGTGGCCGCAGCGCCTTGATCATCTCCCACCGGTTCTCCACAGTTCGGACTGCCGACCGGATCTACGTACTTGATCATGGACGGGTGGTCGAGCACGGGACCCACGATGAACTGGTAGCCCTTGGTGGTCAGTATGCCGAGTTGTTCCATCTGCAGGCTTCGGCGTACTCGGTCGACAGCGTTATGGAGTAGATGCGGGCTGAGCCCTCCGACAAGCTCAGGGCGCACATATGACCGAGTCGGTAAAATCTTCCTCACCGGTTGCTCAAGGAGTTCATCATGACCGAGGGAGATTTCGGTGCTGACGGCCGATCTGAAGCGCCGGTCGCCGATTGGTCAGCCCTGATCAAAGGCACGCAGGACAAGGTGGCGAAGTACCTGGTAAAAGCGCGGGTGCGACAGCGGCTGCTGCTCAACCTCGCGATTCTGGCGGGGGCATTGTCGACAGCATTGACCGCATCTCCCGCTCTTGGCGGGCTGGCTTTTTCGGACTGGCTGGACGACACCTTCGGCCTCACCTCGCCCGCCTGGCAGATCCTGTGCGCCGGCGCTGCCATCTGTTCTCTCGCCGCGGCAGTCTCGACTCAGATGCTGAAATCCAACAACGTTGATGAACGGATCGTCCGCGCCGAAGGAGTCAAGGCAAGGCTCGAAATTCTCGATGTCGGCCGAATCACTGGGCGGCTGACGCCTGAACAAGTGGCAACTGAGTACGCCGCCTGTGTCCAACAGGCATCCTTCATTTGAGCTGTGGTCCGCAGCAGACCGGAGGCGGGGGATTTCCCGGCCATCTCGGTCTTCGAGGTGGGTGGCGCCTATTTCATTTCGGATGGCCATCACCGAGTGGCTCTGGCGCATGAGCACGGGCAGGAGTTCATTGAGGCCGAGGTCGTCCAGCTTGCAACGAATTACCGGCTACCGCCGGATGTTGACGTCCCGCAACTCGTGCACACCGAGCTGCGACGGATGTTCATGGAGGAAAGCGGACTGGAGTTGGTGCAGCCAGACATCGACATCTCCTTCTCGAGCCCTGCCGGTTACCTAGAGCTGTTGGAGGCAGTCAAGGCACACGGCTGGGATCTCGCGGCGCTTCTCGGCCGGATGCCGAGCCGGGAGGAGCTGGCGCAGAGCTGGCTCAAAGAGATCTACCAGCCTGGGATGCGTGCCCTGCAAGAGGCTGAGCTGACCTGCCCAGAGCGGGATGCGACCGACGCCGACGCGTTCTTATGGCTGTATCAGCGGCGCCGGGCGCTATGGACGCGCGGACCGCGCGCGACCTACCGCGATGCGGTCTATGACATTCGGCATCCTCGCCGACTCTCTCGCGACGCGAGCGTCGTGACCTGCGCCGGGCGGCGGAGGGCCTCACGACTGTAGACCAGGAGCTGGTCTCGGCCGGATCTTGATCAAGCGGCTCCGCATGTGCCGTGAGCCTGTCGAAGGGCTTGCGGGCTTCGACAAGCTCAGCCCACCATGCAAGCACGTACTGAAGTGAGGCGCCTACCGTGTAGTACATGCCTGCCTTTCCCGGCCGACGGCCGCAGACGTTGCTCGAACTCGACCTGACTGAACCGCTGGTCGCACCGGATGCCGACGACCCCGTTGCACGGCTGCGCGCCCGCGGTCGCCGGCTGCTTCGTCCCACGTTGCGGGCGCTGCACGAGGCGGCGGAGGACCGGCATGTTGTCGGACTGATCGCCAAGGTTGGCGGTATCTGGCCTTGGGGGACGATGCAGGAACTACGGCTGGGCGTGCAGGCATTCGCCGCCAGCGGCAAACCGACGCTGGCCTGGTCGGAGAGCTTTGGCGAAGGGTCGTCGCGAGATATGGCGGCTTATGTCTTGGCGACCGGTTTCGGCGAAGTGTGGCTGCAGCCCGGCGGGGGAGTCGGCTTGCTCGGCGTCGGCATCGAGACAACTTTCTTTAGGGGCACGCTCGACCGGCTGGGCGTTGAGCCGCAGGTCGAGCAGCGTCACGAGTACAAGAATGCTGCCGACGTTGTGCTCCACACCGAATACACTCCGGCGCATCGCGAGGCGCTGGAGGGGCTTGCAGAGTCGGTCTTCAGCGATGCGGTGAAAATCATCGCCGATGCCCGCGGCTTGGACCATGATCGGGTACGGGAGTTGATCAACACTGGGCCTCGTACCGCAGCCGAAGCGCAGCGGGCCGGCTTGGTCGACCGGCTGGGGTACCGCGATCAGGTGTATGAGGAGATGCGCGCTCGTACCGGCGCCAAGTCTCAGCTGTTGTTCGCCGATCGGTGGCGGCCCCGCCGCAAGCTCGCTCCGCCGCCTCACCGCCGCAGCCATGTTGCTGTCGTCGAGGTCCGTGGCGCCATCGTGAGCGGTCGGACCAGACGTAGCCCGCTGGGTCGCCAAGCTGGCAGCGACACCGTGTCAGCGCAGCTTCGTGCCGCGCACGATAACGATCATGCTCAGGCCGTCGTGCTGCGGATCGAGTCACCGGGGGGCTCGGCGGTGGCTTCGGACGTGATCTGGCGGGAAGTTTGCAGGCTCGGTGAATCCGGCAAGCCGGTTGTGGTCTCGATGGGCGACGTAGCAGCCTCTGGCGGCTACTACATCGCCTGCCCGGCCGACGTGATCGTGGCTCTGCCGGCGACCTTGACCGGCTCCATCGGAGTCTTTGCAGGCAAGCTGGTTGTGGACGACATGTTGGGACGCGCGGGCCTCAGCAGAGGAACCGTGCAACAGGGTGCCCGAGCACTGATGTACTCGTTCCGGCAGGGATTCAGCGATGACGAGCGGGCTCGCTTCGCGGTAACCATCGACGCCATCTATGACGATTTTGTTGGCAAGGTGGCCGCTGGACGGAAGCGCACGGCGTCGGAGATCGAAGCCGTCGCCCGCGGCCGGGTTTGGACTGGCCGGGATGCCCGAGACGCGGGTCTGGTCGATGAGCTCGGCGGCACTCGCGACGCGATCCGCATTGCCCGGGAACGCGCGAACCTGCCGGAGGATGCACCCGTACTCGGCGCGATTCGCCTCCCGCCGCTGGCACGACTCAGTCGACCGAAGAACAGTGAGGATCCGCGGAACTGGATTGGTACTGCGTGGCCGCGGATCGCGACAGGCTCGGGCGCGATGAAGGACCTCACCGCTGTCGCCTCCGCTCTTGGCGTACCGACAGATGCTGCTCTGCGGATGCCCGACATCAGGCTGCGGTGAAGTGAAACCCACGCTGCGTGGGACGCTGACGCTGTACCTGGCGTGCATGCCCCGTACAGCGTGAAAAAGCTTGGTACAGCTCTACGAATTCTGGCGCCTCGAAGCCTCAGCGGCTCGTTGGTACCGGTCGGCGAGGCGGATGAATGCCTCGGCAAGTTCGGGCGGGTCGATGATCTCGAAGTCGGTGTCCAGCAGGCCGACGTAGAGGGCGAGTTGGTGTGGCGTGTCTGAGCCTGCCGCGATGATGCAGCGGTCCGGACCCTCCGCCGATACAGACACTGCCAAGGGCAGCAGTGCCCTCACCTGCTCGACGGGCGCATGTATGCGGATCCGGGCGCGGTAGCGCCAGGTCGCGCTGCCCGCGGAGCGCTGCACATGCTCTGCTGCCTCGTCGGC
>DASRJV010000012.1:0-6179 GCA_035649295.1 Propionibacteriaceae bacterium | reverse complement strand
CGGGCTTGAATTCCTCGGTGTCGATGCCGTTCTTGACCACGTGCACTTTGTCGGGATCGAGACTGGTGTAGGAGTCCAAGGTGTCTTTGCGCATGCCCGCGCTGACGGCGATCACCGCGTCCGCCCCCTGGAAGGCGGTCTTCTCGGTCCAAGACGAGAGCCGGTAGCCGCCGCCGAGCTGCTCGGCCTTCCAGGGACGGTGCGGTTCCAGTGAGTGTGCTGAAACGACGTGCGGAATGTCGTGGAATAAGCCGGCAAGGTGACCGGCCAGGTTGGCGTACCAGGTGTGCGAATGAACCAGATCCACTTGAGGAATGGCGGCCACCATCGACAGATCAGCGCCGAACACCCGGAGTGCGGGATTGGCTCCTTCCGGATAGTTCTCTGGGTGCGCGGTTGCCCCTTCGCGCGGCTCGCCCATGCACTGAACGTCGACATCGACGAGCTTGCGCAACTGCGGCACAAGCTGGCCGACATGCACGCCGGCGCCGCCGTAGATAAAGGGCGGGTACTCCCGAGTCAGCAACGAGATGGACAGTCGATCAGTGTCTGCCAGCGCCATAGTTGGCATCGTTCCACAGCGCCCGCAATGTTGACCACAACATGACCTAGAACGGTGCTTCTGGTGGCTTGTATGGGCTAGGTTCAAGTCATGCGTGCGCGTCCAAGAGTCCTGGCGATCGTACTGGCTGGCGGCGAAGGAAAACGGCTGATGCCGTTGACCATGGATAGAGCGAAACCGGCGGTTCCGTTCGGTGGGACGTACCGCTTGATCGACTTCGTCCTATCGAACTTGGCCAATGCAGAGATGCGGCAGATCGCGGTGTTGACGCAGTACAAGTCGCATTCACTCGACAAGCACATCTCCTTGACCTGGCGCATGTCGACGATGCTCGGCAACTTCGTCACGCCAGTGCCGGCGCAGCAGCGACTCGGACCGAGGTGGTACCAGGGCAGTGCTGACGCGATCTACCAGTCGATGAACTTGATCCGCGATGAGGAGCCGGACTACGTCGTCGTCTTCGGCGCCGACAACATCTATCGGATGGACGTCCATCAGATGCTCGAGGCGCACATCGATGGTGGTCTCGGCTGCACCGTGGCCGGCATTCGCGTGCCCCGAAACCAGGCGAGCGCATTCGGAGTGATCGACGCCGGGGCCGACAACAAGATCAAGGATTTTCTCGAGAAGCCTGCTGAGCCGCCCGGCCTGCCGGACGATCCTGATGCGTCCTTTGCCTCGATGGGCAACTACATCTTTACGACCGGCGCGCTGATCAAGGCGCTAGTCGCAGACGCTGAAGACGAAGACTCTCGCCACGACATGGGCGGCGATATCATCCCGAGCTTCGTGAGTCGCGGCGATGGGCAGGTTTATGACTTCACTGCCAACGAGGTTCCCGGCTCGACCGAACGTGACAAGGCTTACTGGCGCGACGTCGGGACGCTCGACGCGTACCACGAAGCGCACATGGACCTCGTCTCAGTGGACCCTGTCTTCAACCTCTACAACATGGACTGGCCGATTTGGACCTATCCGGTACAGATGCCCGGCGCCAAGTTCACTACGGAGGGGGTCTCCCGGGACTCCATCGTCAGTCCCGGATGCGTTGTGTCAGGCGGGTCGATCGAGAATTCTGTGCTCTCGCCCAACGTCCGAGTACACCAGGACGGGCAAGTCGACCATTCGGTGATCTTGTCCCACACCACCATCGGGCGCGGTGCAGTGATCCACCGAGCGATTTTGGACAAGCACGTCACCGTCGAGGAGGGTGCAAAGGTGGGAGTCGATCCCGATGCCGATGAGGACCGCGGCTTCTACGTCTCAGATGGCGGTATCACAGTGGTTCCCAAGGGCGCCACGGTAGCGGCCACATGAGCGCGCCTGCCTCAGGATTGGGGGGCCAGGAGGCAGGCAGACCTGAAGGTGGAACATTCGGGGTCGATGCTCCTACGGTTCCAGCGGTGCTGGGGGCCGCTGCACTGCTTCTGACGATCGTCGGTTGTGTGCTAATGATCACGCATGGTTTCGTAGCGGGTCTCGTGACGTTGATCTTCGCGTTGTTCTTCGGATTATGTGCGCTCAGCTATCTCTACACGACGCTGCAGGGGAAGTTCGTCTGGTGGTCTGACTTGCTCGACGACGCCCGACTGAACGGAAACGAATACGCAGTTGATCTTGGTTGTGGTCGCGGGGCGGTCTTGATCAGCCTGGCCAAAAGGTTGACGACTGGACGAGTGTCAGGCATTGATGTGTGGTGTCGTCGGGGCCAGTCGGGTAATGACATCGAGGCGACAAAACACAATGCACGCGCCTGCGGAGTGGAGGATCGTGTGGAGCTCAACACGGGCAACATCACGACGCTGCCGTATCACGACGCTCAGTTCGACCTTGTCGTTTCGAGCCTTGCCATCCACAACCTCAGGGCTCGTGAAGATCGGCGACAGGCGATCACCGAGGCGGTTCGGGTGCTGGAACCTGGCGGCAAGATCATCATCGCTGACATCAGCCATACTGAGGAATATGCGGATTGGCTTACCGAGGCCGGAATGGAATCGGTGACCTTGCAAGACCTGGGCGTACGTGGGTGGTGGGGCGGACCGTGGCTGCCCACGAGCGCTGTGACGGCGAGCCGGCCAGGTCGACAGGGCGTAAGCGTCTAGCTCTGCAACCGGTCTGGCGTTGCCGGCGACTGTGTTATCGCATCATCTTTTGACAGCGACAAGCAGCCCATCCCCTACTGGAAGCAACGACGGCACAAGATCTTCGTTGTCCCTGACAGCATTCAGCGCGTTGCGGATCGCCTCAGTCTCGGAGTCGATGTTGCTTCCGTCGGCCGTACGGTCGTGCCACAAGGCGTTGTCCACGGCGAGTACTCCGCCGTGTCGGAGTAGCCGGAGACCTTGCTCGACGTACTCGGCGTACTCACCCTTGTCTGCGTCGATGAAGACCATGTCGTATCCGCCGTCACTCAACCTCGGCAACACGCTGAGCGCGGGCCCTGCGATCAGACGAAACCGCTGCGTGGGAATGCCGACGGCTAGAAAGGCGGCACGGGCTGCCTGCTGATGCTCCGCCTCGATATCCACGCTGGTCAAGACTCCATCCGGCTGCATTCCCGCAAACAGTGCCAGACCGGAGACGCCCGAGCCCGTGCCGACCTCAACAACCGCCTTGGCTTGGACCACTCTGGCCAGAAGGGTCAGTGCGCTAGCCGAGCCGCGACCGATCGGTGCAACTCCAAGCTGTCTGGCCTTCTCGCGCGCCTCCGCCGCCTGATCCGACTCATCGATGAAATCCTCGGCAAACGCCCACGAACCCGGTTTGGGCGCGGCTTTGAGCGAGGTCCTGACAGCGGAGAGATTCACGAATCTCACCCTATCGAAACGCCTGCTGGCGGAACCCTACGATGACGGCATGAGCCATACCGTCGTCGCCGAGCTCGTCGCGGCCGTCATGAAGGTCGAGGTCGAGGTGGGCCAGAAGGTGGCGGCCGACGACGCCGTGGTGATCTTGGAGTCGATGAAGATGGAGATCCCGGTGCTCGCCGATGTGTCGGGGTCGGTCTCAGAGATTGTGGTTTCAGAAGGTGATGTGGTCAACGACGGCGATCCGCTGGTCGTGATCAAGGTGCTCTAAGATGGCGGGCATGTCGACCCCACCTTTCGGCCGGGTGCTGACGGCCATGGTGACTCCCTTCGCGGCGGATGGCACCGTGGATCTCGACGCGGCGGCTGGACTTGCCGGCTATCTGGTCGACGAGATGGGCAACGACGGGCTCGTTATCAGCGGGACCACCGGGGAATCGCCGACCACCTCGGATGCCGAGAAGGCCGATTTGCTACGCGTGGTGCTGGACGCCGTTGGCGACCGGGCGACGATCCTTGCAGGCGTCGGCACCTTCAACACCGAGCACACTCTGGACTTGGCAGCGACTGCGGCGAAGCTGGGCGCGGATGGCCTGCTGGTCGTTACGCCGTACTATTCCAAGCCGCCGCAGGCCGGGATCCTGGAGCATTTCCGGCGGGTCGCCGATGCCACCGAAGTGCCGGTGATGGTGTACGACATCCCGGGTCGTGCCGCTGTCGCTATTGCCACCGAGACGATGCTGCGACTGGCCGAACATCCGCGGATCAGAGGCGTCAAGGATGCGAAGGGAGACCTTACGGCCTCCGCGCGAGTCATCGCTCAAAGCGAACTGGCGTACTACTCGGGCGACGACGCGATGACGCTGCCATTGCTCTCGGTTGGCGCCGTCGGCGTGGTCGGCACCTCAACGCACTTCAGCGCCGTCGGTACCCGGCAGATGATCGAGGCCTATCTCAGAGGTGACGTCCGCACGGCCCTCCGTCTCCATCAACAGCTGTTGCCGATTTACACCGGAATCTTCGCTACCCAAGGCTGCATCCTGGTCAAGGCAGGACTCAGGCTGCTCGGCCGTGACGTGGGAGGTCTGAGGTCGCCACTCATCGAGGCCACATCTGCAGAGATCGAGGGTTTGCGTTCCGCGATGGCAGCAGCTGGCTTGCAGACGGGCGAGTCGGTCTCAACTGGCTGAGCATCCGTTCACGCTGGCGTCAAAGTCCGCGCGGTCCGAGGTTTGCTCTGCGAGCGTTAGAAAATGTGTAATGGAACGCGGTCAGACGGCAAGGCGTTGGGAAAGTGTGAGGCAGGACACGGTCGCGCACAGCCAAATGACAGGGTTCACTCAGGGCATTGCCAGGATGACAGGCAACAATAAGGCGTTCAGGCTGAACCTGCTCGGTCGCGCTGGACACCATAGGGAGGTCAAACCGATGGCGCAGTGGCCCGCCCCTGATCCTCAGGCATGGCAGCCCCCTGCGCCCACGAGCTCGGCGTCGCAATCTGATGAGTCGTGGACGCCGCCGACATGGGAAGAGCTGGTACGAGACCACGGCGCTCGTGTCTACCGCTTGGCCTATCGGCTGACCGGCAATCCGCATGACGCCGAGGACCTCACCCAAGACGTGTTCGTCCGTGTGTTCCGCTCGTTGCACCGGTTCCAGCCTGGGACGTTCGAGGGCTGGCTTCACCGCATCACGACCAACTTGTTCCTCGACGGAGCCCGGCGCCGGCAGAAGATCCGCTTCGACGGCCTGGGTGAAGGCTCCGCTGAGCGCTTGCCCAGCGCCTGGCCGAATCCATCCGAGCAGCTGGCTGACGCCGACCTTGATCACGATGTGGCGGCTGCGCTTTCAGCCTTGCCTCCGGAATTTCGCGCGGCCGTTGTGCTCTGTGACATCGAGGGCCTCAGCTATGAGGAGATCAGTGAGGTTCTCGACATCAAGATCGGAACGGTGCGCAGCCGAATCCACCGTGGACGGGCCCAACTGCGGACCGCGCTGGCGCACCGCCGGCCGACCGGTGAGCGGGTGCGTTATCTCGGTGTCGAGGTAGAGGCAGGCGCCGGATCCGACCGTGCTGGTTCAAAATTCGGAAGTCTGGAGCCTGTGAGGTCGGCGTGAGAAAGGCGCCCTGCGCTGATTTGGCCGAACTGCGATCAGCGTTCGTCGACGGGGCATTGAACGACACCGATCGAGAGCGACTGCTCAAGCACCTGGTCGATTGCGCCAACTGCCGCCGGGACGTCGAGGATCTGCGGGTCGTCCGCCGTCTCCTGAACCGCGCCAAGGATGAATCGGGCCCAACCCCGAGCGACCTATCCTCCCGCTTGGCTTCCATAGCAGGTTCGCAGTCGGTCTCACCTTTGTGGATCAGGCCGTTCCGGCGAATCCAACCATCCCGCTCCTCCCGAACCGGGGGCCTGCCGAGTCACCGCCGCACAGTCAAGTTGCGGATCGGCGCAAGCGCAGTAGCGCTTGGAGCGACGGTGACCGCGATGGGGGTTATCGGTTACGCCGTGGCGCCCAGTCTCCCGCCAATTGGCGACCCAACTGAGGAGGCTCAGACAGCGTTTACCTTGAGTCTCGGCCAGTTTCCCCTCGGCAGCGACGCACTCAACGCGGTCATGCTGACCGACTCGCGCGGCCTCTCCGCCAGCTTGTTGCCCAGGCTGGAGGGCCCTTCGGCCGCCACTGGGACAACTTTGACCGCGGCGGAGGCGCAAGCGATGATGCAGCGAGCCGCTGGCGCCGCCCATTCGGTCAGCTACTCCGGCCGGCAGTCGTTTCTGGCCTACCGGAACGGTCGCACCGTC
>DASRJV010000011.1:0-2451 GCA_035649295.1 Propionibacteriaceae bacterium | reverse complement strand
GAGAGCAACGGTTGACCTACTGGCCTGCTGAGCAGGGGTCAACGAAACTGTTGCCACGCAGCCACACTAGAACTCCGCGTGCCGTAACAGCGAGCCAAGGCCACTTAGGTCACTGGTGTTTTTCGCCACGTTGTTTTTTAGGCCTGGGTGTCACTCACGTTTGCCGTCTCGAAACAGCAAACGCGTGTCGTGAGGCCGAGTTGCACCCTCGCGGGCCGTCTTGTGATGGCTAGGGTGCTGCCATGGTCAGGTAAGGAGGCGGGGCGACAGGCGAATAGCCTAGGGATTCACTCGCGGAAGAAATGGGTCTTTGGGCGCGGCAACAACCGACCCTCAAGGAATATGTCGACTCGCTCGTTGTAAAACGCGAGAAGCCCGCTGATGGGGAGGAGTTGCCGGGTCGGGAAGGCATACATCCAGGCCAGGTCTTTGTGTACGGTGTCCGACCCGGTAGCCGGATCGGGGATTCGTACCGACCAATAACCACCTGTTGTGCCCTTATAGGGACACGCCGTCACCGTGCTGGTCGGAACGAGGTGCCCAAAACTGACGTCGGTCGGGTCGATGTAATAACGAGTGGGCAGTCCGGTCTCGAAGACCATCACGGGTGACTCGGAATCAGCAAGCAGCACGCCGCTCAGCTCGATCCGAACCGATCTCGTCGAGCGCAGCGCATCTACCCTCGTATACGGATTGCGCGGATGGACATAGACCTGCTCATCCTCTTCAAACCACGCATCGAGGGTCGCCCACCGAAACCAAACCGTGTCGACCAGCTCGGGGAGGGCATCGGCGCCGTAGACCTTAGCAGCTGCCGGGCGAGTGATGTCGCCCACTTGAAGCGAATGGCGCCGAGCAGTGCCGCGGCTACTCTGCTGCGGCTGGTCCTCATCGACGAGCGCGCTGCGGTCCACATCGGCCGTTGGAATGTAGTACTGGGGATACTTCGGCGATTCCCAGACGTAGCGCGCCGACATTGTGTCGAAGAGCATCTGACCACCCAGGTAGCCGCGGATCCGGCGCGGCACTGGCTCGATGTGGTTGACGGGCGTGATCATCTGCGGATAGTCACGCGGAGCAGGCTGATCGGACATGCTTCCTCCCAGATGGTGTTGCCTCCCGACAGGGCTGCCTCCAGACAGCGTTGCCTTCGAAACGGGGCCCCGTCCGTGGATATGTGCGACCGTGCCCGCCTAGCGTTACAACCGGCTAGAGCCAGCGTGCGGCAGCCTGCTGGGCCCGGTCGGACCACCAGGCTAATTCATCAGCTTCTCCGACCGCCTTCTCCCAGCCGATGGTCGCTGCCATGGCCAGGAGGCAGAGATCAAGTTGGCGGTCCCACCAAGTATTCGTCGCTACGCCGGCAGCTTCGAGTGCCTGCCGGTAACGGGCGATGGTGTCAGTCTTGCTCTCCGGTATCCGTGCGCGATTGAGGGCTAGGTACCAAGCGAGCTCCCACGCCGGCGGCGCTTCTCCGGGATACGCCCAATCAAGCACCACGGTTTCACCTGTCGGCCGGGTGCCGAGGTTGCCCATCTTCCAATCCCCAGCGATGAACGTTTGCGGCGTTTCGGCCAACAACGCAGCCAATGTCGAGGGATCCCGGTGTACGGCGGTCACAAGCTCAAAAAGTGCCGGATCACGCTCGGCGAGCATGGTCCAGCCGCGGTCGGCAATCTGTAGTGTCATCGGCATGTCGTCGGCGGCGAGCTCCGGGGCAATAGTCGCGGGTGCGAAGAACAGCGTGCGACGCTCCAGCGGATAGAGACCAAGATCGTCGCGCCAGCCGACATTGGCTGCATGCATCAGCGCCAGATGCTGGATGAAACCGGCGTGCTGGGATACGGCGATGGGATCGTCGCCAGATGGCACCAGGTCCGCGGACCGATCATGCATCAACATCGCGAGCCGCGGTACGCCGCCGGAGTCATCGAGCGCCATGCCGATCATCGCGTGATCAATGACCGGCGGCACGCGTTGGTAGAGACCGGCCTGCCACACTCTGAACTCCCAATGCGTATTGCCGGTGACTCGCATGATCCAGTCGTCTTCGGCGGAAACAGTTTTGAGAAAACAAGGCCGTCCATCAATGATCAACTTTTCGAACGACGCGCCGGACTTCGCATCGCTCGAGTGCACGAAATAGCGTCCGGTGTAGCCGTTGATCAGGCTATCCAGCGACGGCGCTATCCAAGGCATGTTCATGATCACGGGAGCAGGTCAGGGCGTCGCGCCTTGGTCCGCTGCAAGGCTTGTTCTCGACGCCATGCGGCAATCATCTCGTGATTGCCACTGAGCAGCACCTCCGGTGCATCGAGCCCGCGCCAGCTGGGCGGCTTGGTATAGAGCGGTCCCTCAAGCAGCCCTTCGTGCTCCGCGCCATACGACTCCTCGATCAACGACTCTGGGTTGCCGATCACCCCAGGCAGCAGGCGGACCACAGCCTCGATC
>DASRJV010000010.1:0-2037 GCA_035649295.1 Propionibacteriaceae bacterium | reverse complement strand
TCCTTACCGATCGCCTCGAGCTCGGCGTCGGACTGGAAACGACACGGCCAACTAAGCCGGGCCCGCAACTCTGCGGCGCTCGGTTCCCGCCATTGATCGATCGCCTATCTCAGGCGATCATCGTGTCGGCCACTCCGCGGATCGCTGTCTTGCCAATGAGGCAGCGTACGGGCCCGCGAACCAAACCTGATGGCCGCGTCGCGCGCCGAGCAACCGACGTGAACCGCGGCGTGGTCGACAAACGCGATCTATGTCGAAGCAGGTCGCAGCACTGGGCGTGCCGACCTCACGGCGTGGCGTCCGGGGCGCATTCGGCAGGGCCTGATCGTTGGTGTCGTGGTGTAGAAAGCGTGGAAGGGAGGCTCGCCATGGAGCTGCGCTGGATCGATTCCGAAGGGGCGAGCAACCACGATTTGGCCGAGTTGCCGGACTTGCGGAAGCGGACCGACGGATTCCTTTGGCTCGACATTCCTGAGTGGAGTGACGAAGCTGAGGTGCTGCTGACGAATGAGTTCCATTTCCATCCGATGGCGATCGGCGAAAGCCGGAACCGCAACCACATTCCCCGGCTGCATGTGTATCCGCGCTACGTGTTCATCGTCGTGCACGCACCCGAGATCGGCTCTGGAGGCCACGTGCACTATCTCGAACTGGACCAATTCGTCGGAGAAACCTACATGATCACCATCCACGGACCACTTAATCCGAAGGTCCCGTTGGAGGCGGCGCTGCGGGAGACCAACGCGGTGGCGGCGCGGATGGCGGATGGCCGACTGCACCCCACCTCTCCATTTGGACTGACGTACGCCATCGTGTCTTCAATAGCACGCCGGGAAGCCGAGATGGTCGCCGACATCGCCCGTGAGGTCGGCCTCATCGAGCAGCGGGTGACGGCTGATGCGCACGAGGATCCGCAGAAGTTCCTCAGCCAACTGTTCGCAGCTCGGCATGAGTTGTTAACCATCGAGACTATGGCCTCCCAGGGCAGCGAGATCTATCGGCGGGCGATCAAGCTGACAAACTTTGCCCCGCCCGAGGGTCTGGCTTTGATGAAGGACGTGCTCGACCAGTACGAGACTGTCGCGCACCTCAGCGATGCCCAGCGCGTGTTCTTGATGGGTGTTACCGAGTTCTACCGTGCCCGCACCGACACCAAGATGAGCATCGCTGTCGAGCGCCTCGCCGTCATCGCGGCGATCACCCTACCGATCGACGCGCTGTCTTCGGTTCTCGGGATGCACGTCATCGTCTACGAGCAAACGCGCTGGGGATGGTTCAGTCTTTCGCTTTTGATCATGCTGATCATGTCGCTGATCTTGCTGCGTTGGGCTCACAAGCAGGGTTGGTGGTGATCTTCCGACTTGCCGGCCAACGGCGGAGATGATCACTCTGCCACTGTCGGGCTGCCATCTGCGCAACCAACTCAATGGTTGTGCAGACGCGACCAACGGCAACATAGGACTTACGCCGTTCAGACCTCGGCGAGCGCTCCCGGCCGGTGGAGACTTGACCGCATGCACGAGGACGGAGCTGGCGCGGAACCTCCTCAGCGGCTGAACCAGCCCGCGACAGAGTATTTCGTCGGCGGACGGGACCTGACCCGGTGGTCCCGGCTCGGCGGTCGGTTCGCCGCCGTCATCCTGCACCTGTCACGCTACGTCTCCGCCAACACTGTCCTGGTCGTGACCTCAGCGATCGGCGCGGCCTTGGTCACCCTTCTGACGTGGGCCAGCGCAGAGATCTATGAGGACGTCAAGGGCTTCGACGGATTGTCGAAGCTGGACGTGCCTGTGCTCACCCTGGCTGTCAGCCTGCGCACCCCGCAGAACGTGGCCATAGTGCAGTTCTTCACAGATCTCGGCGGAGCGCTCAAGCTCACGATCATCACTGTGGTGGTCGTGACGATCATGGTAGTCCGCTGGCGTTCCTGGACCCCGCTGGTGCTTATGGCGATCGGGGCTTCCGGCTCCCTGCTGATGACCGTAGTAGGCAAACAGCTGGTCGGCCGGGCACGCCCCCCGCTGGAGTACGCGGTGC
>DASRJV010000009.1:0-5574 GCA_035649295.1 Propionibacteriaceae bacterium | reverse complement strand
CCCGCGCGCAAGAAGGGCGATCAGCCTATAGAGATCTACGACGTGAGATCAACGGGTAGCAACCGTCAGTGATGACAGGTGAGAGTCCTGGTTAAAGTGGGTTTAGTGGGGATCTCCCCTAGTCACGAACTGACCGCAGCCGATATCCGGCTTGTCTACTGACTCGTCCGCCTCGAGATCAGATAGCGCGGCGCGGCATCGGCCCGTGATGCAGGGTCGATTCTTCACGCGGAGAGTCGTGGGCGATAGCGTGCAATCAGGCATGCCTGTCCGCCGACGACCACCGATTTGACCGCGACCTCCCAGATCCGGGACGCGCAGCGAGGAAGGTTGACCATGACCCAGACCGCCACAGATTTCCCAGCCCTGGAAAGCGATCCCATCGAGAAGCTTGCGATCGACACCATCCGGACGCTGTGCATAGATGCCGTGCAGGCCGCAAATTCCGGGCATCCCGGGACCCCGATGGCACTCGCCCCGGTGATGTACGCGGTCTGGCAGAAACTGCGCTTCGATCCCGACCATCCAATCTGGAGCAATCGCGATCGTTTCGTGCTGTCCGCCGGTCATGCCTCGACCTTGCTCTACTCGATGCTGCATCTGGCAGGGGTGAAGTCGGTCAATCCCCAGTACGAGATCCTCGGCGAGCTGGCCGTGCCACTCGAGGACCTCAAGAAATTTCGGCAGCTGGACTCCAAGTGCCCCGGCCATCCGGAATATCGCTGGACTGCGGGTATCGAATGCACCACGGGTCCGCTCGGCACCGGTATTGCCACCAGCGTCGGCATGGCCATGGCAGGCGTGTGGCAGGGGGCTACGTTCAACCGACCCGGCTACGACCTCTTCGACTATGACGTGTACGCAATCGCTGGTGACGGCTGCCTGATGGAGGGCATCGGCGCAGAGGCAGCTTCGCTCGCCGGGCACCAGAAGCTGTCCAACTTGTGCTGGATCTACGACAGCAACAAGATCACCATCGAGGGCAGCACCGATCTCGCCTTCACCGAGGACGTCGCAACGCGCTTCGAGGGCTATGGCTGGGCGGTTCAGCGGGTTGACGACGCAAACGACCTCGACGCGCTGAACAACGCGCTCGACGCGTTCAAGGCTGAGCAGGAGCGGCCGACCATGATCATCGTGAAGAGCATCATCGGCTACGGTGCTCCTACCAAGCAGGGCAGCCACTCCGCGCACGGTGAGCCTTTGGGGGTCGAGGAAGTCCGCGGCGCCAAGCGCTTCTTCGGCTGGCCTGAGGAGGAGAGCTTCCTCGTCCCCGACAAGGTGCGTAGCCACTTCGCCGACGTCGGCAAGCGTGGTGCCGATGTGCGCTCGGCTTGGGACGAGCGATTCGCCGCGTACGGCGAGGAATACCCCGAGCTGGCCGATCACCTCGACAAGATGCAACGTCGTCAGCTGCCGGAAGATTGGGATGCGGATCTGCCGGAGTACCCAGCGGATCCCAAGGGCGCGGCCGGCCGAGACAGCAACCAGAAGGTGCTCAACATCGTCGCCCAGCGGGTACCTTGGCTAATCGGCGGTTCCGCCGATCTTGCGCCGTCCAACAAGTCGCGTCTGACCTTCGAGGGCGCCGGCGACTTCCAGCCAGACGACCGGGCGGGTCGCAACCTGCACTTCGGTGTACGCGAACACGCTGCCGGCGCAGTCACGAACGGGTTGGCGCTCAGCAAGATCAGGCCCTATCAAGCCGGGTTCTTGATCTTCTCCGACTTCCAGCGCGGCGCCCTGCGGCTCTCGGCACTGATGGAGCTACCGGTCATCAACATCTTCACCCACGACTCCATAGGGGTCGGCGAGGATGGCCCGACGCACCAGCCGGTCGAACAGCTGGCATCGCTGCGCGCCATGCCAGGCATGATCGACATGCGTCCCGCCGATGCCAACGAAGTTGTCGAAGCGTGGCGGGTGATCATGCCATTACGGCACGACCCGGTGGCGCTGATCTTGTCCCGGCAGGCGTTGCCGACGCTGGACCGCAGCAAGTATGGCGCCGCGAGCGGTGTGGCAAAGGGGGCGTACGTGCTGGCCGGCGATCCGAACGAGACACCGGAAGTGATCTTGATTGCTACCGGAAGCGAGGTCGCACTTGCCGTCTCGGCGTACGAGCAGCTGATCGATGAGGGAATCAAGGCACGTGTGGTGAGCATGCCGTCGTGGGAGCTGTTCGACCGTCAGACCGACGAATATCGGGACAGCGTGCTACCCCCTGACGTGACCGCGCGCGTGGTGATCGAGCAGGCCTCGTCATTCGGGTGGCATCGGTGGGCGGGCGCTACCGGCGAGATCATCGCGATGAGCACGTTTGGAGCTTCGGCCCCGCTCAAGGCGCTGCAGTCGAAATTCGGCTTCACTCCGGAGGCGGTGGTGGCGGCGGCGAAGCGTCAGTTGGACCGCTGACCGTCCCCGCAACCTCAAAGGCCACGGCGCCCATGTCGTAGTTGGCAGTGGTCAGACGGACGAGCACCTCCTGCCCGAGGCGTAACTGCTCGCCGGTTACCCGCGCCGCGACGGCGGGTTCTTCGATCATCACGGTGCCGTGTTGCTTGTCGCGCTCGACTTCGATCACGGTGCCGGTGAACGTTTGGCCGACCCTATCGGCGAGCAGGTAGACCTCAAGCAGATCGATGATCGCTCGCTCATAGTGCTTGGCCCGCCGCTCAGCCGCAGCCATCTGCTCAGGAAGGCGATCGAGGTCACGGAAAACCCACGCCGGAACCGGCTGATCTGCACAAAGGGCGAGGCAGATCTCGCCCGTGTACCGGTCCACGAGGCGCCGCAGTGGGGCCGTGGTGTGGGCATAGTCGCTGGCCAGTGCGGCATGATCGGCGGCCTCTGGAATGCCGCCACTAAAGCTCTGATAGCCGGCCCCCCGGAACAACCTCGTTGACGCGTTGAGCATGGCTGCCTGATCGGGCCGCATCGGGCTGAGGGTACGCACGAATTCGGGATAGTCCATCTCCGGCGGCCAAACGATCCGAAGCGCCTTGGCGACCTGGCGTAGCCGTCGCAACGAATAGGAATCTGCCGGCGGCATCGTCCGCAATACGCCGACCTGCCCATACAGCATGATGTCTGCCGCTGCCATGCCGGTGAGCAGCGAGATCTGCGCGTTCCAGCCCTCCACGGGCTCGGGAGCCCGGAAACGGAGGGTCCAGCCGACGCCCTGTGGGTGGATCTCCTGCTGCGGAATCTTCAGGCTTACGCCGCCGCGATCGCGTTCCCGGATCTCGCGCCATTGACCCACCAACTTCAGCAGGCCAAGAGTCTCCCGAGGCCTACTACCGTCGATCTCTGCCTGGGCTTCGCCATAGCTGAGCTGAGCGCGGCTCCGAACCAGAGCGCGTGTGACCTCCGCCGCAACAGTCTGACCGCGATGGTCCAGCGTGATCGTCCATAGCAGCGCCGGCCGGACTTCATTCGGCAGCAGGCTGGCCGTCCCTTCGCTCAGCACGGCTGGGTGGAGCGGAGTTCGACAGTCAGGCGCATAGAGCGTGGTCCCCCGGCGGTGCGCCTCGAGATCGATGGGATCGCCTGGTCGGACGAAAGCCGCCAGGTCAGCGATCGCGTAAGAAATCACGAACTCGCCGCTGGGGCCGCGCGCGATGTGCAACGCCTGATCAAGATCGCGAGAACCGGCAGGATCGATCGTGATCAATTCCAAGTCGGTTCGGTCAAGATCAGGAAGACGCGGCTCGGCAGCAGCCTGTTCCGCGGCAGCCTCGACTTCGACAGGGAAGTTCAACGGCACTTCCGCGGTTGCCCGAATGGCTGCTAGCCCCTTCGCCAGCTCCTCGGGCACCACGGGTGGCAGTCCGAGCTTGGCCGCAGGCATGACCGCAGCTTAACGGTGCTTGATTGCTCCGCTCGCTGGCTCGCTGCGTCTAATTGCTCGCTCCGCTCGCTGCGATGTTCGCCGGAAGCCGCCGTCTTCGTCGGATCCCACAAAACGATCGTGTCGGAGCCTCAGATCTGTTCTCGAGGCGTTTCGTCGGCTCCTCCTGCAGACCGGCGGCGCGAACATCGCTAGCGCGGATCGCGCTTTGTCGTCGATCCGGCTTCCGGCGGCTGGCGATCAGCCAGGGCGGTCAACCAGGTACTGCCGGGGCACCGGATCTCCGTCCAGGGCGCGATTGACCAAGGTGTCTGCCGCTTTGTTGAGCTCGCGCGGTACCCAGGTCCAGGTCACTGTTGCTGGCCGCAGCCGCGCCGCCTCAAGCGCCAGCGTCTTCATATCGGTGTGCTTTACTTTCCACCGGCCGGCCATCTGCTCGATCACCAGCTTGGAATCCATACGTACCTCGAGCGCGGCTGCCGGGTCCAGCTCTCGAGCCATCTCGAGTCCGGCGATCAGGCCGCGGTACTCGGCCACATTGTTCGTCGCCCGGCCGATAGGCAGGCCTTCGGCTGCCAAGACTTGCATCGTCCGTGCGTCGCGCACCACGGCGCCGTACGCGGCTGGTCCGGGATTCCCGCGCGATCCGCCATCGGCCTCCACAAGCAATGGGCGAGCGGATCTCGGCTGATCCGGTTCTTCACTCTCATCGAAGAACCCTGGCCCACCCTGCACGTTCGGCGGTGCCTTAGCCATCACAGTCCTGACTGCGCCGTGCGGATCAGGATCCGACCGCACTCCTCGCACCGAAGCACCTCATCCTCAGCTGCGGCTGAAAATACTCGCAGGTCAGCAGCATTGACCTCGAGTTGGCAGCCAGTGCAGCGGCGCGCACGTAGCTCGGCTGCCCCAATACCTCCGTGGCTGGCGCCAATCCTGTCGTAGAGCGCTAGCAATTCGCCGGGTATCACCGGCTCGATTTCGGTTCGCTGCTGGCGAAGCCCGTCCATCTCGGCATTGAGAGTCGCAAGTTGTCGATCGCGGTCGGCGATTGCTGCTGCCAAGTCGGTGTCGACCTGCTCCGCCCGGACACGCAACGTTTCCTGACTCGCCATTGCCGCGTCCAGTTGTTCCAGCACCTCCAGCTCAGCATCTTCAAGATCACTGATCCGCTTCTTGAGGTGGCTGACCTCGTCCAACATCGACGAGAGTGCCTTGGGATCGGCTATGGCGCCGTTCGTGATCCTGGTCTGATTCCGGCTGAGCCGCTCTCGCACCGGCTCCAGATCGGTCTCAGCCTTCGCCTGTTCCAACTCGAGATCGGAAATTCTGGTATCGGCCGCGACAAGATCCGAGGCCACCGCCGCTCGTGCCGTTCGCAGGTTGGCAATCACCGCATGCTGGGGCAGCGTCTGACGGCGATGGTTGAGCCGAGCGAGCGTGGTGTCGACGGTCTGCAAATCGAGCAGGCGTAGCTGCGCACCCTTGTCGGCCCTGATCGCCCTCATCCTCCTTGAGCACCATCGAGCGCTGGTACGCCCGCGGCACAACCCTACTGATCGCTCGTTCCCGGATCAGGGGCGGTTGACCAGTACGAGTGCTTCGCTCGGGCCGACATCCCGAATTTCGACGTACGCGGCGCCGGCGGCGGTACGACGTACCGGCACCTCGCTGCCGATGGGATGGGCGGGAGAAGCTACGCCGCCAGTCTTGGCTGAGTTCAT
>DASRJV010000008.1:0-11619 GCA_035649295.1 Propionibacteriaceae bacterium | reverse complement strand
GACAGTGCTGGCCTGGTGGTTTCCGGCGACCTTGCTGGCCAGGCGCGACAAGCTCTGATCAACCTGCAGGCCTGCCTGAGGGAGGCGAACGCCGACCTTGATCATGTCGTTCGATGGTCGATCTTGATCAAGGACGGAGCACCACTCTACGAGGGCTTCGCCGCCTTCATGGAGATCTGGGGCCAGCGACCCAATCCGCCTGCTCTCATGGTCGCCATGGTCAACGGCTTCGCAGTCACTGGTGCGCTGTGCGAAATCGATGCGCTCGCGGCCGTCCCTAGTAACTAGTGTCGTCAGGCGGTTCGTTGAGTCGCGTCAAACGGACGTTTCGCATCACAGCCGTCACAACGACCCGCCGCCGAAGTCCTGTTGCGGACGTTTCGCAGCACAGTCGTCGAAACGAGCCCGTCGGCTCCTGTTGTAATATCACAGCCCTGATTTCACAGCACTGAGGGCCGCTTGAAACGGCTCTGACGGTGCTTTCGGACTGACGGAGATGCATTTTCAGAGGCGCGCTCCGCTAACCGAACTCATCTCAATGCTGAATGGTGGATGCGACCGCTTAGGTCGGCAAGCCGGCCACCATGACCGCCCCAGCGCTGGCCGATGATCTCAGCAGCAATCGATACGGCTGTTTCCTCCGGTGTCCGCGCTCCGAGATCAAGACCGATCGGGCTGGACAGACTTCCGATCTCGGCCTCGCTGAGCCCCGCGTCACGAAGCCGCTGGAGACGCTCCTCATGGGTTTTCCGTGATCCCATGGCGCCGATGTAGCCGACCTCCCGGAGGCGAAGTGCGATCTCCAAGACGGGTACGTCGAACTTCGGATCGTGGGTAAGCACACAGATGACGGTGCGGCCATCGATCCGACCCGCCTCGACCTCGGATGCCAGATAGCGATGAGGCCAGTCGACGATCACTTCGTCCGCATCGGGGAACCTGGTCCTGGTGGCGAACACAGGCCGCGCGTCGCACACAGTCACCCGGTATCCCAGAAAGCTTCCGAGCCGAGCAACAGCGGCTGCAAAGTCGATGGCCCCGAAGACCAGCATCCGCGGGCGGGGCGCGTAGCTGGCCGCAAAGACCCGCATCCCTTCGCCGCGCCGCTGACCCTCTGGACCGTACGTGAGCAGTTCGGTCTTGCCTGTCGCCAGCAGGCCGCGGACATCGTCGGCAACAGCCGCGTCGGCCCGCGCGCTGCCCAAAGAGCCCGTGATGGGGGAGTCTTCAGCCGGTCGGATGATCATTCTCATGCCCAGCCTTGGTGGGTCTGGATGTTCGACGACCGTAGCGACGGCCACGGGCCGGCCGGCCGCGATATCGGCCGCAATGTCCGCGAGCTCAGGAAATGTCTGTTGCGACACCTTCTCAACGAAGACGTCCAGAATCCCACCGCACGTCAGGCCGACCGCAAAGGCGTCGTTGTCGCTGACGCCGTAGCGCTGCAGCACCGGGTGGCCGTCGTTGATCACTTCTTGCGCAAGCGCGTAGACCGCGGACTCCACGCAACCTCCCGATACCGATCCCACTGCCGACTCATCGGGCCCAACCAACATGGCAGCTCCGGGCTGCCGGGGCGCCGATCGCCAGGTGCCGACAACAGTGCCCATACCGACGGTCTCGCCTGACCGCCACCAGGCCAGCAGGTCATTGAGGACATCACGCATCGGTGCGCGCCTCAGGCATTGGCGATTACCTCCAGAAGTTCTGCGAATGTCGCCAGCGAATGTCCCGCGACCATTCGATCAAGGTGAGGCAGACAGGCCTGAATACCGGTCTGGATCGGAGCGTACCCCGCCTTTCCACGATGCGGGTTCATCCAGATCACCGCGTACGTGAGCAGCCTGAGCTGCCGCATCTGCTCACCGAGCAACTGCGCGTCGCCACGTTCCCAGCCGTCACTGGCGATCACCACAACTGCACTGCGCGCCAGCCCGCGGCGGCCCCAACGGCTCGAGAATGCACCGATCACCTCGCCCAGCCGGGTGCCTCCGGACCAGTCCGGTACCAGCCGCCCCACCGCAGCCAGAGCTTCGTCGGGCTGCCGGACTCGAAGCGCTGGGCTGATCCTGGTGAGCCGGGTGCCAATGGTGAAGACCTCGACCTGGTTGGGCATTGCACGGACGATGCGATGCGCCAGACGTAGCAGGGAGTCCGCGTACGGCTGCATCGAGCCGGATATGTCGATCAACATGACGACTCGTCGGCGACGTAATCCCGACCGCCGGCGGCGGAGCCGGACCAGCTCGCCGCCGGAACGCAGCTGGGCACGCAGCGTACGCCGCAGGTCGACCGAGCCGCGATGATGGGGCCGTTGTCGAAGCGTCCGCCGAAGCGGCGCCACCACGTCGAGGGTGTCGAAGAGCATGGCGAGCTGCGCTCGTTCCTGCTCGCTGAGAGTTGCCACATCGCGGTGGCGCAACACCTCCGCTGTGCTCGCGCGCGCCGCCATTAGTTCAGCGCCGGACACATCCCCTGCACCCGGTTCAGGTTCCAGCGAGGCCTGGGGCTGACGTGGCGCTGGAACTGGCGTGGCGGGCCCGGATCCATCAGGTAAGGGCGTGAACCAGGCGGTAAACGCTTTGTCATAGAGCTCGATGTCGTCCAGCGAGGAGCATAGGGTCGCGCGGCCGGACCAGTAGGTCCCTGGTCGCTCATTGAACCCGGTTAGGGCGACTGCCTCGACGAAGGCACTTGTCCGGTCCGGGGTCACAGCCATGCCCGCTGCCCGAAGCACGTGGGCGAAGCCAACGAGCAGCTCGTCGGCCGACGGTGCTTTCGAGGCAGTCATCGCCGGCTACCGAGTGAGAATCGCAGCCAGGGCGCGGCGGACTCGCTCGGCATCCTCTCGGTACTTCAGGACTGCACCCAAAGTTTCGGCGGCCGACGCGACATCCAGCTGCTCGTGCCCCAGGCGCTCCAGAGCGCGCGCCCAGTCGAGGCTCTCGGCAACCCCTGGTGGCTTCAGAATGTCCTCGCTGGCCCGGATCCGCTGCACCGCGTACGCCACCTGGGTCGCGAGCTCAACACTTACCTCAGGCAATCGGGTTCGAATGATCTCGATCTCGCGTGCTAGTTGTGGATGGTCGATCCAGTGGTAGAGACAGCGACGCTTGAGGGCGTCATGCAGTTCGCGGGTTCGGTTGGAGGTGATCACCACCATTGGCGGGGTTAGGGCCCTTACCTCCCCGTACTCCGGAATACTGACAGTGAAGGTGGACAGCACCTCGAGCAGGAAGGCTTCGAACTCGTCGTCAGCGCGGTCGATCTCATCGATCAGCAATACCGCATTCGGTGACCGTAAAGCCTTCAGTATGGGCCGCTCCAGCAAGAACCGCTCGTGGAACAGCGACGCTTCGATCGCACTAGCATCAAGATCATCTCCGGCGGCGGCCTCGACCGCCCGGAGGTGCAGGATCTGCCGCGGAAAGTCCCAGTCATACAGTGCCTGGCTTGCCTCGATGCCCTCATAGCACTGGAGTCGGATGAGCTCTGCCCCTGTGACGGCCGCCCAGGCCTCGGCCAGAGAGGTCTTGCCAGTGCCAGGTTCGCCTTCAAGCAGCAGCGGCCGGTTCATCGCAGTCGCCAGGAAGAGGACGGTCGACAACCCCTCGCTGGGTAGGTAGCCAGTGCTCCGCAGCGCATCGCCGATCGTGGCCGGACTGAAAGTGGAGGTCGACACTGCTCGCCTCCCTCCCGCATTCGTCACTGGCGCTACCTGTCGTGGTCCTGGCCGCTGGCCAGATCACCACATTCCACACTATGAGCGCCGTGGCGTGCGAGATAACCCTTGGCTCCGCTGTCGCCGGTCAGGCCGACCATGATCGTTTCCAGATGGTCGCGGCCGATGAGGACCGGGTGGCCGGGCCGGCCGCCATACGTGACGCGGGCCAGGGACGCGGTGCCAGGCGGCGCTTGCCGGATCAGGCGGCGTACCACTTCAGCTGTCACGTCAGGCAAGTCGACGAGGTGCACCAGCACGGCCCGGCATGGTGCCGATCGGGCGGCCACCAGACCGCTGCGCAGCGAACTGCCCATGCCCTGCACCCAGTCAGGTGCTTCCACCACGGTGATCATCGGGTCCGCAGCAACCCTCGATTTGACCAACAGGTCGCGGGCTCGAGCGGCCTGGCAGCCAAGCACGACGATCACCGCGTCGCAGCCGCCGTCGCACAGCACGGCGATCGAGCGCAGCAGCCAGGATGTCCCATCGGCGTCGACCCGAAGCGCTTTCGGGCCGCCGGCACGACGTCCCGCCCCGGCGGCGAGCAGCACACCGACGATGCGGCCGTCGGTCGCCGCCGCTGTCACCTCAGGCTCGGGACGGACCACCGCTGCCGTGATCAACATCAGGATCATCGAGGCCGTCGTCGTCGGTGAGGGCGAGCTGGGACAGAACTGCCCGGTGCAGCCGACTGTTGGTGGCGTACCCACCGATTCCCAGCGGCCCTGGACGGCCGTCGAGATCGGTGAAGGTGCCACCGGCCTCGGTCACGATGATCGAGCAGGCTGCCATGTCATGCAGCGCTAGCTCTGGCTCGCAGGCGATGTCGACTCCGCCCTCGGCGAGCAGCATGTAGGACCAGAAGTCCCCATAGGCGCGCGTTCGCCAGCAGCGTCGCAGCAGGTCGACGAACTGCTGACCTTGGCCGGACTCGACCCAGGCAGAGATCGAGGCATAGCTGAGCGATGCGTCCTCGATGGTCGCGACGTCGGAGACGTGGATTTGTGTCGCAGACATCAGCGACTTGCCGGCAAAGGCTCCGCCGCCCAGACTCGCCCACCAGCGGCGGCCCAATGCCGGCGCGCTCGCCACTCCGACGGCGGGTTTGTCGTTGATCATCAAGGCGATCAGCGTTCCCCATACCGGAACCCCGCGGACGAAATTCTTCGTGCCGTCGATCGGATCGATCACCCAGCGACGCGGGCCCCATCCGGTGTCGGCCATCTCCTCACCCTGTACGGCGTCACGTGGTCGGGCACGGCCGAGCGTGCGGCGTATCGCCTGCTCAGTCGCAGTATCGGCATCTGACACAGGCGTGAGGTCGGGCTTGGACGTGACCCGCAGGTCGAGTGACCTGAAGCGGCTCATGGTGATCGAGTCGGCGTCATCGGCGAGCAGATGGGCCAGCCGAAGGTCGTCGGTCAGGCCACGGAGGAGCGCATCGTTAGGCCCTGTTCTCGCGGTGTCGGGGACGGGCATGTGCCCTACGCTACTGGCCGGAACCCAGCATCCGGCGAAAAGACTCAAGCCGGGTGGGCGAGAGATCGCCGTTTGCGACGGCTGCGTCCAACGCGCACTCCGGCGCTGCGTCATCGTGTCGGCAACCGCGGGGACAGTCCTCAGCGATTTCTCGCAGGTCGGGGAACGCGGCGATGATCCGGTTACGGCTGACGTGGCTGAGGCCGAAGGACCGTACGCCCGGAGTGTCGATGACCCAGCCGGGGTGAGCGGATGAGACATCTTCAGATGTGAGCTCCGGTGAGTCGGGCAATCTGAGCGCGATAGCTGAGGAGGAGATGTGCCGCCCGCGCCCCGTCACCGCACTGACAGCGCCGATCGCCCGATCGGCTCCCGGGATCAAGGCGTTGACCAGGGTGGATTTGCCGACCCCGGAGTGGCCCACGAAAACGCTGCGGTGTCGCCACAGCCTGGTGCGCAGCGGGTCCAGATCGGCGCCGGGGAAGACCACCTCGACCGGGATACCGAGCGGCTGGTATTGGGCGATCAGAGCGTCGGGCGACGCGAGATCGGCCTTGGTGAGGCAGAGCAGCGGCTGGATGCCGGCGTCGTACCCGGCAACCAGGATGCGGTCGATCATCCCGGTACGTGGTGGCGGATCTGCGAGCGCAGTGACGATGACGAGTTGATCAGCGTTGGCGACGATGGGCCGCTCGTACGGATCGTCATCGTCGGCGGTGCGCCGTAGCACCGTCTGCCGCTCCTCGACCTCGACAATGCGCCCCAGCGTGCCCTCGCTGCCCGATGTGTCACCGACCACTCGGACCTGGTCGCCGACGATGACACCTTTCCGGCCGAGTTGCCGCGCCTTCGTGGCAGACACTTCGCGGTCAGTGATCAGCACCCGGAAGCGACCGCGATCCACGGTGATGACCATGCCGGTCTCGGCATCGGTGTAGTCAGGTCGGTCTTTGGTACGAGGCCGGCTGCTGCGACGTCCTGGGCGGTCGAACGCTTCATACTCGTCGCCTCGTAGGCCGACCTGGGTCACTACGAGATCGCCTCGCCTGACTCCTGTACAGAGTCGTTGATCATCTTTGTCCAGAGCTCCTCGAACTCCGGCATTGTCTTGCCGGTACAGCCGATGTCGTCGAGCACGATCTCCGGCACCAGCAAACCCAGTAGAGCTCCGGCCTGCGCCATCCGATGATCGGCGTAGGTGCGCCACAGATCGCCACCCAGCAGCCGCGGATGAATGGTCAATCCGTCGTCGGTTTGGTTGACGTGACTGCCAAGGCGATCCAGCTCAGTCTCGAGGGCAGCGAGCCGATCTGTCTCATGGCCGCGGATGTGTCCGATCCCTCGAAGGTGGCTGGTGTCATCGGCGAGCGCGGCGACTGCCGCGACCACTGGCGTCAACTCGGCCGCGTCACTCAGATCAAGATCGACTCCGTAGATGTGATCAGTTCCTTGCACCCGAAGGTTGCTGCCTTCCAGGGTCACCTCGGCGCCAAAGTGCTCCAGGATCTCGCGGATCGCGTCGCCCGGCTGGATCGTCGTACTTGGCCAATTCGCCACTGTGACTGTGCCGCCGGTGATTGCGGCCGCGGCCAGAAACGGTGCCGCATTGGACAAGTCCGGCTCAATCTTCACATCAACAGGCTGGATGGTGCCCGGGGAGACCACCCAGCGGTGGTGTCTGGTGTCATCGATCTCGACTCCTCGCGCACGCAACATCGCCAGCGTCATCTGGACGTGCGTACGCGAAGGAATCTCATTCCCGATGTGCTGGATGTCGACCCCGTCGGTGTATCGGGCGCCGGCAAGCAGCAGGCCGCTGAGGAACTGGCTGGACTCCGAAGCGTCGACGATGATGTCGCCACCTGGTAGCTGAGGATTGCCGGTGAGATTGAACGGAAGCGAGTAGCCGTTGCCGTCGACTCTGGCACCGAGGCGTTTGAGCGCACCCAGCAGGGGTGCCATCGGGCGCGCGTACGCCTGCTTGTCGCCGTCGAATCGCACTGTGCCGCCCGCAAGGGCGGCGATCGGCGGGACGAAACGCATCACCGTCCCGGCAAGTCCACAGTCGATGGCACCGCCCGCGGCAAAGGCTTTGGGTGGGGTGATCTGCCACTCGCCGTCGCCCTCGACGATGTCCACACCGAGGGTTCGCAGCGCGTCCCGCATCAGCTGGGTGTCACGGGCCTCCAGACCTCCGGTGATCACCGACGGCCCACTGGACAGCGCCGCGAGGACTAGCGCTCGATTGGTCTCGGATTTTGAACCGGGAAGAACCACGGTTGCGGTGATCGGAGCAGTCGCTTCTGGCGCCGCCCATTGTCGAAGTGCAGACACTCCTCAGATCCTAGGCGTCACGCTCATGACCGACTGACAAGTCGGTGTAAAGGAGTCAGTTCTCGCCAAGTTGGACGTTCTCGCCGAGCTCCTTGGCCTTCTTGCCAATGGCCTTGGTCTGCTTCTTGGCTTCCTTCTTGATCTTCTTTGCTGCCTTGGCGGCGGCCTCCTGGGCCTCCTCAGCCTGTTTGGTGGCCGTCGCCTGGGCCTCTTTGAGCTGCTTGGCTGCTTGCTTACGCATCCGACGCGAGGACTCGCTGACGGCACCGACCAACGCCGCGCCGGTGGCCACGGCAGCCTCAGCCAGCTCGGTGGCATTTTCAGTTGCATGGCTGGTGCCCCTGGTGAGTCTCTTGGAGGCCTTCCGGGTTTCCTTTGCCAGCGACTCTCCGGTCCGCTGAGCGCGCCATGCGAGGCTCGGCTTGCCTTCGGTGTCTTGCGCAGCCAGCAGCACTCCGCCCAGCAGACTCACGTTCTTCAGGAAGTGACTGCGTTCCCGAGAGCGCTCGTCGGGGTCTTGCTCCTTCCAGAAGGGGTGCTTGGCGATGGTGCTGGGCACGAGTGAGCCTGCCAGCAGAAGTGCACCGAGCCGCCGGCCCTTGCCGGTCGCCAGCGCCAAGCCGCCAGTTACCTGGGCGATGCCATTGATGCGGACCAGGGTGACCGCATTCTCTGGAACGAAGCCGGCCACTTGCTCGGGGCTGTACTGCTTAACCACTGGGACGACACGATCGACAATCGGCTCGGCTGCGGGAACCAGCGACTCCGGATCACGGATTGCCTTGATCCCGGCCACCACAAAGTAAGAAGCCAGCATGGTCCGAGGGACAGCGCGCAGCAACGTCATAGGTTATTCCTACCGTGAGTGCACTTCGGCACCCAACAAGGGGTGCCCTTCTGGCCACGTCTTACCCACGTCGCCGCCCTTCGACTTGCTCGGGACGCAAACTCTGGGCTCAGGACGCAAAATCTGGTTTTCTTGGAGCGCCAAATCCGGCTCAAGACGCACATCTCGGTTTGGTCAGTGGCCACAGATACGCTCGAAGCCATGTGCGGACGCTATGCGACCTCCGCCAGCCCACAGGACTTGATGGAGGAGTTCGAGGTCGACGACCTGTTTGACGGCCTGCCCGGCCCCGACTACAACGTCGCCCCGACGGTTGGCGTACCTGCCATATTCGAGCGGCGTGTCAAAGACACCGGCGAGGTCCGGCGTCGGCTGGCTCCGCTGGTATGGGGTCTGGTCCCGTCTTGGGCGAAAGACGCCTCGATCGGCTCACGGATGATCAATGCCCGACTGGAGACGGTGGCGGAGAAGCCTGCGTTCAAGCGGGCTTTCAGCGTCCGCCGCTGCATCTTGCCAGCCGACGGCTTCTACGAGTGGTACGCCCTCGATCCGCCAGGCGGCTCGTCCACCGGACGCGGCAGAGGCAAGCCAAAGAAGCAGCCATTCTTCATCCATCGGGCCGACGGCGGATTGCTGGTCATGGCGGGCATCTACGAGATCTGGCGGGATCCGCAGAAGGATGCAGCTGACGACTCGGCCTGGCTCCGCACCTGCTCGGTGATCACGACCCAGGCTACGGATGCTGTCGGGCACATCCATGATCGAATGCCGATGGTGATCACCCGCGATGCCATCGGCGCCTGGCTGGATCCGACGATCACCAATCCGAAGCGCGCGCTTGAGCTCCTTGCTGTCACCGAGGCGGCCTCCCTGGAGGCGTACGCAGTCTCCACCGACGTCAATAGCGTCGAAAACAACAATCCCTCACTTGTCGAGCCGCTTGCCGCCGAGCCCGAGCCGGAGCCGGCGCCTGATCAGGAGACGCTGATCTGATCATGACCTCGACGGTGATACCGGTTGACACGCTGCAAGGTCCCGGCAGGTTCTTCGTCGATCTTGCTGAGCAGCCGAGCTCGACGCTCGTGCTCGGCCATGGCGCCGGCGGCGGTATCGGCGCTCTTGATCTTGAACTGCTGGCCCAGAGCCTGCCGGCACTCGGTACAACTGTGGTGCGGTTCGAACAGCCTTGGCGTACGGCCGGGCGTACCGTCGGTGCGCCGCCGCCGAAGCTGGACGAAGCCTGGTGCGCCGCGCTGGATTGGCTGGTCACACAGGAGTGGGTACGACATCCGCTCCTTGTCGGCGGTCGGAGTGCCGGTGCTCGAGTGGCCTGCCGGACGGCATCGCGCACCAATCCGGCGGCAATCGTGTGCCTGGCATTCCCGTTGCATCTTCCGGGTCGGCCCGAAAAGTCCCGGCTGGCGGAGCTGTTGGCACCCACGGTGCCGAGGCTGATCTTGCAAGGCAGCAAGGACAGTTTCGGCACCGCGGAAGAGATTCGGGCGGCGATCGGCAATGCGAGAGGAATCTCGGTCGTCGAGTTGCCCGGAGCAGATCATGGCTTTCGGATCGCGCGCCGCCGTACCAAGGAGGAGCGAGCGGACAACGTTTCACCGTCTGCGAGCGACGACGCAGAAGGCGGCCTGCAAGCGCAATCCGCAGCGAGCGGAGCGAGCCATCGAACAGAGATCGCTAAGTCATCAGCCTTCAGCGCAGCCGACCTCCGTAGCACTGTCGTCGCCGAAGTGAGCCGATTCATCGGCGCAGTGGCGGGAATATCGACATCATGACCGCGTTGCACCTCATATGCCCCTACTGGTGGATGGTTACGAGCAGTCGATGTTGCGTACCTCACCGCTACTCTCGTACGTGATGAGCATTCCCAGCGGCACGAACTCTTCCGGCGCAGGCGCACCGAACAACGATGCTGGTCACGCCGAGACGGCGGACGAGCGGCACGCGCGTTTCGAGCAAGATGCCCTGCAATACCTTGACCAGCTCTACGCCGGTGCCTTGCGCATGACCCGCAACCCGGCTGACGCCGAGGACATCGTGCAGGAGACCTACGCCAAGGCGTACGCGTCCTTTCACCAGTTCACGCCAGGCACCAACTTGAAGGCCTGGCTGTATCGGATCCTCACCAACACCTACATCAACTCCTACCGGAAGAAGCAGCGGGAGCCGCAGATCTCCGATGGTGAAAACGTCGAGGACTGGCAGCTTGCCAGGGCCGAGTCACACACCTCCAGTGGACTGAAGTCGGCGGAGATGGTGGCGCTGGAGAACCTGCCGGATTCTGACGTAAAGGAAGCTCTGCAGCAGCTCGCCCCGGACTTCCGGTTGGCTGTCTACCTGGCTGATGTCGAAGGCTTTTCGTACAAGGAGATCGCCGAAATCATGGGCACTCCCATTGGAACAGTGATGTCGCGGCTCAACCGTGGCCGGACCCAGCTGCGCAACCTGTTGGCCGACTACGCCCGGGAACGAGGCGTGAAACGAGCGGAGGCGAGCAGGACATGAACGTCGAGCGACCGAGCGATGCGTCGTTCGATGACTGCGAACATGTGCTCGAACGCGTGTTTGAGTTCTTGGACAACGAGCTCGACGTCGCGACCAGCGACGCAATCCGCCACCACCTCGCGATGTGCGAGCCATGCCTGGATAGGTTCGACGCCGAGGAGGCGGTCAAGTCGCTCGTTCATCGCTGCTGCGGCGGCGAGGTCGCACCCAGCCATCTTCGAGCCAAGATCGTGACGCAGCTGACGGTGATCCGCAAGACCCTCTGACGACAGCGGACAAACCCCACGGAATCTTCCGTGGGGTTTTGTGTTCAGGGCTTCCGGACGTCAGGCGTTCGGACGCTTTCCATGGTTCGCGCTCTTCTTTCTGCGGGCGCGACGCTTGCGGGCACTCTTGGCCATCTCAGCCTCCCAATTCTAATGTGATTGCTCGCGCAATCGCGCTGACAATCCTCTGTCTTCCTCTCTCGCTCGCCGACCAAATGCGTGTCGCCTCGTTCCCTCGTCCAGACAGAGGCGCGCGATTTCCCGACGCTCGCAATCAGGCGACAATTCTGACACAACGCGACTGACGTTTGACTCGACCGTAGATTTGCGACATGCCGTCGATGACGGAGATCATCTCCCAGCACACCGACCTCTCCGAGAGCGATCATCACTGGCTGAAGTTGCTGGTCTCGGAGTGGCAGCTGCTCGCTGATCTGAGCTTCTCTGAC
>DASRJV010000007.1:0-4678 GCA_035649295.1 Propionibacteriaceae bacterium | reverse complement strand
CACACCATCGGCGGCGACGACACCAACATCACCGCGGCTGACCTTGCCGCATTCTTGGCCAAGAACGGCTATTCCCTGACAGTGGTAGGGCTGCCCAAGACCATCGACAACGACATCATCCCGGTACGCCAGTCTCTTGGTGCCTGGACCGCGGCCGAGCAGGCATCACGTTTCGCACAAAATGTCATCGGCGAGCACAACTCCGGATCGCGGCTGCTTCTGGTGCATGAGGTGATGGGACGGCACTGCGGATGGCTCACTGCCGCCACAGCACGGGCCTACCGGGAATGGCTGGATACTCGAGCCTGGCTGCCCGAGATCGGCCTCAGCCGAGATGCCTGGGAGATACATGGGGTCTACGTCCCAGAAGCGGTCTTCGATATCGAGGTCGAGGCCAAACGCCTCAAAGACAAGATGGATCAGCTCGGCTCGGTGAACCTCTTCATCTCCGAAGGTGCTGGGCTGGAGACGATCTTGGCTGAACTGGAGCGCTCTGGCGAGGAGGTGCCACGGGACCCGTTTGGTCACGTGAAGATAGACAAGATCAATCCGGGTACCTGGTTCGGCAGCAAGTTCGCCGAGCGGCTGGATGCTCGCAAGGTCATGGTGCAGAAGTCCGGATACTTCTCCCGATCTGCGCCAGCCAACCAGCGCGACCTCGAACTGATCAAATCCATGACCGACTTTGCAGTGGATGCCGCGCTCCGCGGTGAGTCCGGCTTGGTCGGGCACGACGAGGAACGTGGTGATGAACTGAGGGCCATCGAGTTCGACAGGATCAGGGGCGGCAAGCCTTTCGACATTGCCGCACCGTGGTTCGCCGCCCTGCTGGACAGCATCGGTCAGCCCAGCCCGCAACTCGCTGCTTCGCACTGACCCGATCAGGATTTTCTACGGTTCCGTAGGACTGACAACGCGTACGCGAGGGCTGCACCTAGTCCTACTCCGGTCGCGGCTCCGGTGACGTAACCAGCGCCCATACCAACGCGCACCGAACGCGCGGCCACCGCCTCTGGCACCACATTCGGTTCGCCATGCCCTGGTTCCTGTGATTCCGCCGTCGGTGCAGGCGCTTCTTCCATTTCTTCTTGTTCCTCCTCCTCGTGCTCGGTCGGGACAGCCTCGTGGTCTGCGGTGGCGATCCACGCTGCGACGAACAAGACGAGCTGAGCAAAGAGGTTGAAGAACAGCATGAGCACAATCACTGGCCCAAAGATCACCGCAGCGGCATTTCCGCGAAAGGCACTGATCAGGAAGCTGGCCACGAATTGCAGAGCCACAAGGGCGATCGAACCCAACAGTGCCCCTCGGCGTACCACGGACCACGGCTCACGAGTCTCCGGTAGCACCGTGTACAGGTACATGAAGATCAGCCAGCCGGTGCCGATCGAGATCACGATCGAGCTGACCCGAAGCAGTGGCGCAACCCATGGCTGATCCGTGAGTCCTAGCCACCCGACCACCGTGTTAGCAAGGGAGGTAGACAGTGATGAGAGGCCGAACATCACCGCCATCCCGACGAGCAGTCCCATCAAGAGGAGAAGGTTGACGAGCGTCTTGATGACGATGTTGATCTTCTCCGGCCGAAGATCGAAGCCGGGTCGCCACTGAGTTCGGACCGCATTCTTCAGGTGGCCCATCCACACGGCGCCCGTATAGAGAGCTGCCACAAGACCGATGACGCCGATGGTCCAGAAGCTGCTCAGGGCGTTGTTCACAACACCCACGATCTTTTCGCGGGTGGCCGGGTCTGTGGCGCTGAGGAAGTTTGCTACTGCGGCGGCGACGTCGTCCAGCAGGCCCGGCTGCACGATAGTCAGCACGAAACCGGTGATCGAGAAAGCCACCATCAGGATCGGTACCAGCGCGAGCACCGAGAAGTAACTGGTCGCTGCCGCGAATTGTGTGCCCAGCCGACTGAGGTAGCGCTCCACGGCCCGAATCATGTGCGCGATTACGGGCCGTTGCGCGAGCCGCTTGATGCTCTCCGGCACCGCAACCATGTGCTTTCCTTCTTCGATGACCCCCGCCGTTGCGCCTCGACGCTATCGGATGTGGGATGAGGCTATGAGCCAACTATTGACCGATTCTGAGGTGTCCCGGAAGCTGGCGGGACTGCCGAACTGGCGACGTGCTGATGGCGATGAACCGGCGATCGTCGCGACGTACGAGCTGACCGACTTTGTCTCTGCCTTGGACTTCGTGAATCAGGTCGGCCATGAGGCGGAGCTCATGAACCACCACCCCGACATCGACATTCGTTGGAACAAGGTGACCCTGGTTCTCTCCACGCATTCGGAGGGCGGCCTGACACCGCACGATTTCGAGCTGGCGCATCGGATCAATGACGTGGCGGGTCAGGAAGGCTGAACTACTCAAAGGCCTCCGGCGGAGGACAGATGCAGACAAGATTGCGATCGCCGTAGCCACCGTCAATGCGGCCGACCGGAGGCCAGTACTTGTCGAAGCCGTCGGCATACAGCGGCCCGGTATGAAGCCCGCCTGGGAAGGCCGCGATCCGCCGCGGGTAGGGATGATCCCACTCCTCGGAGGTCACCTGAGCCTGCGTATGAGGCGCGTTGACCAGCGGGTTGTCCTCACGCGGCCACTCCCCCGCTTCGATCTTGGCGATCTCCGAGCGAATGCTGATCATGGCATCACAGAAGCGGTCGATTTCCTCCAGCGTCTCCGACTCGGTCGGCTCCACCATCAGCGTGCCGGCCACCGGAAAGCTCATCGTCGGTGCGTGGAAGCCGTAGTCGATCAGTCGCTTCGCTACATCCTCGACGGTGATTCCACTGGACTTGGTCATCGGGCGAAGATCGATGATGCATTCGTGAGCCACCCGTCCATTGCGCCCGGCGTACAGCACCGGATAGTGATCATGGAGCAACTCTGCGACGTAGTTCGCTGAAAGGAGCGCGTGTTCGGTGGCCGAGGTCAACCCGTCGGCGCCCATCATTGCGATGTAGGCGTAGCTGATCGGCAAGATGCCGGCCGACCCGTACGGCGCGCCCGAGACTGGGCCGATACCAGTCTTCGGGCCGGCCGCGGCAAGCAACGGGTGGTTGGGCAGGAACGGCGCAAGATGCGCGGCGACGCCAACAGGTCCGACTCCTGGCCCTCCGCCGCCGTGCGGGATGCAGAAGGTCTTGTGGAGGTTCAAGTGGCTCACATCGGCACCGAAGCTCCCTGGTCGCGCCAGTCCCAGCAGCGCGTTCAGGTTGGCCCCATCGACGTAGACCTGACCTCCGGAGTCGTGAACCATGTCACACAGCTCGACGATGCCTTCCTCGAAGACTCCATGTGTCGACGGATACGTCACCATGATCGCGGCAAGTTGATCATGGTATTCAGTGATCTTGGTACGTAGGTCGTCCAAGTCGATCGCGCCATCGGCGGCAGCCTTCACGACGACAACCTTGAGGCCCGCCAGGGCGGCGGAGGCGGCGTTCGTGCCATGCGCTGACGAGGGGATCAGGCAGATGCGACGCTGATGATCACCGCGCGATTTGTGATAGGCACGGATAGCGAGCAACCCGGCGAGCTCGCCTTGGCTACCCGCGTTTGGTTGGATCGACACCTTCGCGTAGCCGGTGAGCTCAGCCAGCCACGACTCCAGTTCCTCAATGAGAGCGACGTAGCCGGCGGCGTCCTCGAGGGGGGCAAATGGATGGAGGTTGGCAAAGCCCGGATAGGAGATCGGCTCCATCTCGGTTGTCGCATTCAACTTCATCGTGCAGGAACCGAGCGGGATCATGCCACGGTCCAGTGCGAGGTCCCGATCCGACAGCGCCCGCAGGTAGCGCAGCATTGCCGTCTCGCTGTGATGGGTGTTGAAAACAGGGTGCGTGAGGTAGTGGGTCGTACGCTCACGCCCAGCCAGGTTGTTCTCGAACGGCCTTGCGTGACTCTCTGCGACACCGAACGCAGCGCGTACCGCCTTCAGGTGCGCGGCGGTGGCGTCCTCTCCGACTGAGACGCCGACATGATCATCGTCGGCGAGCCGGAGATGGATCCCGGCGGTACGCGCCACAGCAACCACGGCCGCCGCACGACCGGGCACCTCGGCGATCACGGTGTCGAAGAAGGCGTTGTGCACCACCCTGATTCCACTTTCGACAAGATCACCAGCCAGCGCCGCGGCGCCGGCATGGATGGAGCTGGCAATCTCTCGCAAGCCTCTCGGGCCGTGGTAGACGGCATACATGCTGGCCGTCACAGCAAGCAAGACCTGGGCGGTACAGATGTTCGAGGTCGCTTTCTCACGACGGATGTGCTGCTCCCGGGTTTGCAATGCCAAGCGGAAGCCGGGCGTGCCGTCGCGATCTTTGGACACCCCCACCAGCCGCCCAGGTAGGGTGCGTTCCAACCCGGCGCGGACCGAGATGAAGCCCGCGTGCGGTCCGCCGTAGAACAGTGGAACACCGAACCGTTGGCTGGACCCGACAGCAACATCGGCACCCCACTCCCCTGGCGGTGTCGTCAATGTCAGGGCCATCAGATCGCATGCCGCGATCACCATGGCTCCGCGCCCATGCGCTCGATCCGCAATGGTCCGCAGCTCCTCCGTGCTGGCGAGCCGTCCGCTGGCGCCGGGTGTCTGCACGATGACGGCGAACAGATCGGTTTCCTCGATCGCCTCAATGAGCGGCTTGCTGGCTACGACGACCTCGAT
>DASRJV010000006.1:0-8069 GCA_035649295.1 Propionibacteriaceae bacterium | reverse complement strand
GTTGCTCAGCAGCTGGTAGCCGAACACCACGGTCGACGCACCGAGCAGCAGGGACACACCAGATACCATCACGAGCCGCCGGGTCCAGCGTCCGACATCGTCGACAATGAGCACCCAGAACGACGAAATGCCGGTGATCAGACCGATCTGATGAAAAGCCAGGCCGAGATAGGTGATGCTGATCCCTACGCCAGCATGGGCGACACTTGTCGCGCCATGAAAAGCCTCCGCGTTGGGATTCGCGATCAGGAAGAAGCGGCTGGCTGGAATAAGGGAGCGGCCGGGAACTACGGTCGCCGCCTCCACCATGATGTGGGGCAGCACCGCACTCATGATCATGAGAAGCAGCGCCGAGACGCCCATGACCGTGCGTCCAAACTGTGCACGCCGGCGCCGCTCGAGCTCCTCGGGAGTTACCCGGACCATCAAGTACTCCGTTTTGTCTCGGCTCGCGCGGCGCGGCCGGAAGCTGGTGTCGTCGGCACTCTTCGCGAAACGACAGTTTCGCTCATCGCTCCTCCGATCACCAGCGGGCGCCTCACTGACGTACGCAGAGAAGTCTCTGCTGTGACCAGTCTCGGCCTCCGGTCAAGCGGGTCAGGCCTTGTCGACGACCAGCCGTACGTGCGCAGTGACCGCATCGTGCAGCTTGACACCGACTGTGTGCAGACCGACGGTCTTGATCGGCTTGGCGATCTGTACGGCGCGCTTGTCCACCAACGGCCCGCCAGCCTTCTTGATGGCGGCGGCTATGTCACCGGCCGTCACCGCACCGAACAGCTTGCCGGTGTCACCTGCCCGCGCGGGCAAATCGATCGTCAGACCCTCCAGCTGGCCGCGCACTTCCTCTGCGTGATCGAGACCGCGGATCTCTCGTGCAGCACGGCTGCGCTTGATGCCGTCGATCTGCTTCTCGGCTCCGCGGCTCCAGCGGATTGCGAACCCGCGCGGAACGAGGAAGTTGCGGCCGTAACCGTCCTTGACCTCGACCACATCACCCGGCATACCGAGCTTGTCGACGGAGGCAGTCAAGATGAGCTTCATGCCAGCACCTTTCTTTTGTGAGCTGCTCGCATCTCTCAGCGGGCCGTGGAGGCGTACGGCAACAGCGCCACCTCGCGAGCGTTCTTGATGGCGATGGCAACCCGACGTTGCTCTTGAACCGAGAGTCCGGTGACGCGGCGCGCCCGGATCTTGCCGCGTTCGGAGATGAACTTTCGCAGCGTGGCGACGTCCTTGTAGTCGATGTTCTGGCCGGCGCGCAGCGGGTTGGCCTTCTTCTTCGGCTTGCGCTGTGCAGGTGGGGTTGTGGCCATTGTGGTGCTCTCCTGATCGATCGCCCGGCGCGCGGCGGTCAGCCGATGGCCGGAATGTGCCTAGGTGTTTGTGTGATGAGTTCTGAGATCAGAACGGGGGCTCGTCGCTCTGGGGCGTCGCCCAGGGATCGGAGCCTTGCTGCGAGCGCGCGCCGGCAGCGCTGGGCGTTCCCCCAGCCCAGGGGTCGTCGCCAGAGCTGCCCGCCGCGGGACGGCTGTACCCGCCCTGGCTACTGCCGCTCGCATTCCTTGTGACCTTCGCAGTGGCATAGCGCAGCGCCGGGCCGATCTCATCCACATCGATCTCGAACACGGTGCGCCGCTCGCCGTCCCGGGTCTCATAGCTGCGCGACCGCAGCCGGCCCTGCACGATGACCCGCATTCCCTTCTGCAGCGATTCGGCAACGTTCTCCGCAGCCTGGCGCCACACCGCACAGTTGAGGAACATCGCATCGCCGTCCCGCCATTCGTTGGTCTGACGATCGAAGGTGCGTGGTGTGGATGCGACGGTGAAGTTCGCTACCGCGGCACCCGAGGGGGTGAAGCGCAGCTCCGGGTCAGCTGTGAGGTTGCCGACCAGTGTGATGGTGGTTTCGCCTGCCATGAAACTCTCCGTTTGTGATGAGCGATGTGGTCTTGGTTGGTCGCCGAGGGCCGGCGCGAGAACGTCCAGCACACTAGGCGAGCATTGGCCAGCCTGCCAGCCAGGACTGACGCTACGCGCTGGCGCGGAACAATCTGTGGATAATTTTGCCCCGACGGTCGCAGGGGCTCAGCGCAGATCGGGCCGGATGACCTTTGTCCGCATGATTGCCTCGTTGATGGCGAACTGGCGATCCAGCTCTTTGACGTCGCTGGGTTCCGCGGTCACATTGATCACCGCGTAAATGCCCTCGGACTTCTTCCGGATTTCATACGCCAGCCGCCGCCGTCCCCAGATATCGAGGTTGTCGACGGTGCCGCCGCCTTTGGTGATCACCTTCAGGTGCTTCTCGAGCGTCGGCTGAACCGTACGCTCCTCGGTGTCAGGGTCGAAGATGACCATGACCTCGTACTCACGCATGCGCGAACCCCACCTCCTCTGGTCTGAGCGGCTATGGGACTCCCCATAGCAGGAGGGCGAATGCTGCGGCCGCGGCGATCTGTCGCCGGACCAACGCTGAACTCTACCCGGTGACCAGCGCTGCGCACGAATCCCTCTTGATTTGCACTCGGGCAGGCTGATCGCGCCCGTCATAGTGACAGTTAACCTCCCAGACATGAGTGAGCTTCGCGAGGAACCTGCCCAAACGCTGGAGGACCTGCGGGAAATCTTGCTGCTGCAGCTGAGCTACTACCGCGGCTCCCTGCTGGCCAAGCTCGATGGTCTGACCGACGAGCAGCTGACGACGACCGTGCTGCCCTCCGGCTGGACACCACTCGAGCTCCTGAAGCATCTGGTCTTCGTCGAGCGGCGCTGGATGCAATGGGGCTTTGAC
The DNA here is from genome assembly GCA_035649295.1 of Propionibacteriaceae bacterium. GTDB lineage: Bacteria > Actinomycetota > Actinomycetes > Propionibacteriales > Propionibacteriaceae > Microlunatus. Next base: position 5,275 of record DASRJV010000006.1, on the reverse strand, counting down.
GCCGAGCAGGTACCAGACCCATGGGGCGATCACGATCCAGCCTCGGAGCGGTGGCTGCTCGAATCCGACGACACTCTTTTCGCGCTGACCGAGCGCCTCAGAGCGATAGCCGCCCGCACGGAGGCGATCACCCGCATGGCGGAGCTGACAGATCGGGCCCGGCTAGGTGGTCGGTTCATCAGCGATCCGCCAACACTTGGCTGGATCCTGATTCATCTCCTCCAGGAGTATGCGCGACATGTCGGGCACCTGGACGTGGTACGCGAGCTGATCGACGGGACTGTTGGCGAGTAGCTCCACCGACCCCTGGCCTCACTCTCCCCCATCGCCAGGAAAGAGCCAGCACAGGCCGGTTCCGAGCTGATCCCGCCACGACTCCCATGAGTGTCCGTCGCGTGACTCCACATAGTTGATCTTCATCCCCGTACGGCGAAAGATCGGCAACATTGCGCGGTTCGCGTCGACTAGGTCCTCGTAGCTCCCACACGAAATGAACGCCCGGTCGACTGCGCGTACAGGGGCAGCGCGGTAGCGATCAATGAAGCGCACTACTGGATCGAAGACGGTGGCACCTTCACCGTGCCAGACGGCGGGATCGGAGTGGAGAAACGATCCGGACTGCAGCAGCAGTGACCCGTATACATCGGCGAACCTGACCGCCGTGGAAAGTGCTGCTACCGCGCCGAAGCTGGTGCCCATCAGGCACCTGCCGCTTGGTGCAGCCAACAGTGGAAACTCCCGTTCCAGTCGCGACAGCAGCTCGCGTGTGATCCACTGGGCATGATCAGGATTGTCCGGATATTCGGTGAGTCGCTCCCCCGGATGGGTGAACGCGACGATGATCTTGGCCAGCTTCTTGTCGTGGATCAGGTTGTCCAGAACGAGCTTCATCGAGGCGTAGTCCAAATAGTCACCGCCGTCGTGGACGACAAGCAACGGGTACGGCATCGAGGTCTCGAAACGAGCCGGCAGGTACACCGTGATCCGGTTGTCACGGCCTTGCGCCGTGCTGTGCACCTGTAAGTCGACAAGCTCGCCGGGATCGGTCTCCGCTCGGAAGGTGGCCCAATCAGGGACGGCATAACCCGGCCCGCAGCACACCGAGCAGTCGCCGACCGGGCTCCGGGCCAGTCGCTGATTGTAAGGATCGTTGAATCGCCACCATTGTCCGTCGCGGCGGATTTCGAACTGGTACTCCACCCGCGACCGCCACTCGAGCTGGATCGTCAGAAACCAGAGATCGGTACCCGGAATCCGCGCCAATTCAAGATCATCTGGCCAGGCATTGATGCGATGGCGCAGATAGACGGCATCAGCTTCGGCAATAACGGCAAACGTGGCGACGTTGCCCTCGACCAGCGGAACGGCGTGGTCTTCGAAGAACGTCGCCGTGGCCGCCTCGCGGTGCCAGCGATCGGACAGCTCGGCAACCGTTGCGCGCAACTGATCAATCGCCAGCACCCGACCGCCACTCACCGGGTGATGTTATCCGCAGTCAAGGCCCTGGACAGGCCCACTGGGATACTGACCGACATGCCGGGGCGCATTACCTCGTCGGCATTCATCGGCCGCCAGGTTGAGCTGGAGAGCCTTTTGGAGGTCTTCGGCGCGACACTTGACGGGCCTGCGGTCGTGCTGCTTGGTGGCGAGGCCGGGATCGGCAAGACCCGTCTCGTCAGCGAGTTTGCGGGGCATATATCTGAGGCCCGGGTCCTCGTCGGCGCCTGTCTTGAGCTCGGTGAAGCAGTCATGCCCTATCTGCCGCTGGCGGGCATCTTGCGACAACTGAGCCGCAAAGTCGGGCCCGAAGAGACGCGACGTCTGTACGGCGCGGAACTGACTCGCTTCCTCCCAGACCAGGGCAGCTCATCAGTCGATAGCGGAGAACGCGAACAATCAGGCCTGTTCGAAGCCGTTCTCGCGCTGCTGGGCCGGCTCGCCGAGACTTCTTCTGTCGTGGTGGTGATGGAGGATTTGCATTGGGCAGATCGATCAACTCTGGATTTGCTCAGCTTCCTGGCCCGCAATCTGGGCTCGATGCGGGTGATGCTCGTCGGTACCTACCGGTCCGATGAAATGCGGCGTACGCACGCCCTCCGTCCGGTCCTCGCTGAGTTGAGCAGACTGCCGCTCGTGCAGCGGATCGAGTTGCAACCGATGGACGAAGACGAAGTCCTGCAACTCTTCACCGCCATTCGGGGCAACCAACCGCAACCGGAGGAGGCAGTCTCGATCCTGACTCGCTCCGAGGGCAACCCCTTCTATGTAGAAGAGCTGGTCGCCGCCGGCGACCCAGCGCGGGTCGGGATGCCGTCGAGCCTTCGCGACATTCTGGCGGACCGGCTGGACAACCTCCCTGAGTCGGCCAAGGAGGTGCTGCGGATCGCGGCCGCGGCCGGGAGACGGGTCGACCATCGGCTGTTGGAGGTTGTGGCGCAACTCCCCGAGGACGACCTCCAGGCTGGGCTTCGTGCCGCTGTCGACGGCGAGGCGCTGGTGCCCGACGCTGAAAGCCACGGCTACCGATTCCGCCACGCGCTGCTTCAGGAGGCCGCGCACGATCAGCTACTGCCGGGCGAGCGTACCCGGCTACATCGCGCCTTCGTGAATGCTCTCCAAGCCGATCCCAGTCTGGCGGCGGGAGGAAGAGCCGGCGTCCATGCTGAGCTGGCCTATCACGCGTTGGCCGCACACGACGTCGATCTGGCGTTTTCGTCACTGGTACGCGCCGGGCAGCGTGCTCGGGACCTCTTCGCCTTTGCGGAGGCCCGGCAACACTTCGAACGCGCTGCTGAGTTGCGCCCGCAGGTCGGTAACCAGGTGTTGGCTGATGCGCCGCCGACGTGGGAGCTGCTACGCAATGCGGCGCTCTGCGCGCGTTACTCAGGTGACAGCCGAGGTGCCGCCGTGTCGCATCTTCGTCGAGCGATCGGCGTTCTGGGCGAGGACAACGATCCGGTCTCCTTAGGCGGTCTCTGGGCGGAACTAAGCGAGAGCTATTGGATGGCGGGTCTTAGCGATGAGGCAGCTGCGGCCTCTGATCGATCTGTCGCGGTGCTCGGCCACACAGCGACACGCGAACGGGCCGAGGCTCTCGGCTGGCGAAGTCGGCTGTTCATGCTCTTGGGGCGCTACCACGACGCTATTCCTCCTGGTATGGAAGCGGTCGACTTGGCACGCAGGATCGATGCCCGCCGGGAACTGAGTCGGGCACTCAACTCATTGGGCTGCTCGCTGGCGCTCGTCGGTAGAGAAGAAGGACTGTCCATGCTGCGCGAAGCCATCGAAGTTGCCGATCGCATCGATGCCGCAACGGATGCGCTCCGCGGATACAACAACCTGGCCTCGTGCCTGAGAATCCCGCTGGACGACCTCGCGCAGGCGGTGGAGGTTTTCTCCGCTGGGCTTGACTACGCAAGCCGCAAAGGTGTCCGTGGCCCGATTGTGGACTGGATCCGCCTGGAAGGCGCCGAGGTGTTGCTGCGGCTCGGTCGCTGGCAGGACGTCGCCAGGATTGTCGGTCAGGTCCGGACAGGGGCTGCCTCAGGTGCCACCGGGCGATACCACGAGATCGTCCTCGCCATCCAGCAGGTAACGCAGGGCAGATACGACGAGGCTGAGCAACACCTGCAGAGAGCTGACGAAATCGCCCCGTCGATTCGGGATCCACAAGCGATCGCACCGATGATCGGCGTACGCATGCGGCTAATGCTGGCACGCAACAACTTCGACACCAGCGAGGCCATCCAGCGCATCGAGCCGATGATCGCCGACCCGATCATCTATCCCGTCGTGCCGCTCATTGCTCGGGTCGAAGCTGCTGCTGCGTTGCTTGGACATGATCGGGATGCCCGGAACAGGATTGCGCGATTTGTCGACCAGCTAAGGCAGGTGCGGGACTCCGCCGAGGGCTACCTCGCCAGGAATGCCGGGGCCTGGTTGAGCCTGACCGAGGCAGAGCTGTCGAGAGCCCGCGGGGAAGTTGCGCCTGAGCTATGGCGCGAGGCATTGCTGCGGATCCGTGAGATGACCTACGCGGAGCATGAGCTCTATGCGCAACTCCGGCTTGCCGAGGCGCTGGCGGCGGGCAGTGAAACTGCCGATGCCGAGGTTGAGCTCGTGCCGGCCTACCAGCGGGCTCGTTCGCTCGGCGCGATGCCTTTGGTCGAGGAAATGGAAACTCTTGCTCGTAGGGCCCGGCTGAAGCTGCCAGCAATGGCGCCAATAGCGGCAGACGTCGAGCGTGGACTTACCGGCCGGGAGCGGGAGGTGCTGGTGCTGGTCGCGCAGGGCCGGACGAACCGGGAGATCGGCGAAAACCTCTTCATTAGCGAGAAGACAGCCAGCGTGCACGTCTCCAACATCATGGCCAAGCTCGGAGCAGCAAACCGCACCGAAGCCGGTGCCAAGGCGCGTGCACTCGGACTCGATCGACTGTAGCTGTGCGTACCGGCCTCGCTGCGAACCCCGGTGGCGCTACGCTCGGCTTCGCTGTACCTGAACCCGCTCTACGAGGAGTGACACTATGGCCAACTATCAGGCCACGCCGCCACAGCCAGCAGCCGATCCCGGCAACACTCTCGGGCTCGTCGGATTGATCTTGGCCATCATCCCGTGCACCTCGACCATCGGGCTGGTCTTGAGCATCGTGGCCTACATCATTTCGCGTCGCGCAGGCTTCCAAAACAGCAAGGCGCTGGCAGGCATCATCGTCGGCATCGTTTGGCTCGCCCTCGGCGTCATCGCCCAGGTGACGGGATTCCTTACAGGCATTTTCCAAAACTGATGCCGGTGATCGCGGCGAGGCCGACGATGATCACCGACCAACGAGCGTCATGCGGTTTCATTCGCCATCGTCGCAATCCCTTCGCCGGAGCGATCATGGTGTTGGGCGCCGGGTAGTCAGTTGCGAGCGTCGGGAATCGCGCGCCCGCCGTGCTGAGCCAGGCTGGCGCGCCGCTGTCCTGGACGAGCGAGGAAGCAGACACGTCTTTCGTCTGCGAGCGAGCGAGGAAGGCAGCGGCCAACAAGCGCCAGCCTCAGCGAGCGGAGCGAGCAATGTCAATGGAGCAAGCAGACACGCTTTTCGTCTGCGAGCGACGACGAAGTAGCGCGCGATGCGCGAGCAGCTCAATAAAAGGCAAACACCGCGGGCACGTACGCTGCTGGGCATGACCACGGAAACCCTGCCAGCGCGTCGCGGGCGCATCCGATTTCCCGACATCAGTTCGCGCGCGTACGAGCACCCGGCCGATCGCGGTGCTCTGGTGGCACT
>DASRJV010000005.1:0-12729 GCA_035649295.1 Propionibacteriaceae bacterium | reverse complement strand
GCAGCCCCGGCGTACCGCGACATCATGAATATCGCGTTACCCCGCTACTCGGTCGCTCCGGATGCGAGGCCGCACAAACCGCTGCCCACGACCTGGTGATCTGCAGCGAGCGAAGCTATCAAACACCGAATAGACGGCTGCAAAGCGCGATCCGCGCGGAGCGAGCGCAGCGAGCGAAGCAATCAAATACAGGGTATTGGTCCGAACGGGCCGACGAGTCGATAACGTCACAAGCGTGTCTTTGGGTCTACGGGGGGCCGTGCTCCGGCCGCGCACCAGACACCAGATCGGTTTAGCCGAGCTGTTCGGGAACCGCGCCGCTGTAAGCGGCCCGGTTGTCAGTGGCATCAGTATCGACTCCCGGCTGGTCCGTCCCGGCGATCTGTACGTCGCGCTTTCTGGTGCGCATCATCACGGCGCAGAATTCATCCAACAAGCCGCCCAGGCGGGGGCCGTTGCCATTCTCACTGACGCGGCTGGCGGCCAGGTTGCCAATGGCGTTCAGCTGCCGGTGATCGTGGTCGACCAACCTAGGCAGGCAATGGCCGGCGTCGCGGCAACCATCTATGGCCGGCCCGCCGACGCGCTCACCATGTGCGCCGTCACCGGCACCAACGGCAAGACCACCACCACATTCCTGTTGGAGGCCGCCCTGCGGGCGGGAGAAGTGAGTACCGGGCTGGTCGGTACCGTCGGTTTCCGGCTGAACGGCGTGGCCCTCGACTGCGTCCCCACGACTGTGACGACGCCGGAGTCGACTGATCTTCAGGGCCTACTGGCTTTCCTGCTCGAGGAGGGAGCGGAGACAGTGGTGATGGAGGTCTCCTCCCACGCTCTGGTGCTCGGTCGCGCCGATGCCATCACCTTTGACGTCGCAGCCTTCACCAATCTCGGCAGAGATCATCTGGACTTCCACGGCGATATGGAGTCCTACTTCGAGGCGAAGGCATCACTGTTCACCCCGGAGCGCACCAGGCATGCGGTGATCAACGTCGACGATCCGAGGGGCCGTGAGCTGGTGCAGCGCGTTGGCCGCCGGGCCGATATGGGCCTCACTACCGTGAGTATCGACGCCGATGCCGCCTGCCGGGCGTTGGCGTACCGAGCTCAACCCGATGGAGGTACGGCTGTTCGCGCCGACCTGCGCGGTCGGATCGTCGACTTCAACCTGAGACTCCCCGGTGACTTCAACGTCCGCAACGCGTTGACGGCGCTGGCCATGGTTGACGCGATCGGCGGCGACCTGGAACGTGCGGCCGCGGGTCTCGCGCAGGCCAATGTGTCCGGCCGGATGCAGCGGGTCGAGCTAGGTCCCAGTGCGCCGCTGGTCTATGTCGACTTTGCCCACACGCCCCAGGCGATCGCTGCAGCGCTGGAGGCAGTCGGAAGCCGGCGCCGCATTGTGGTCGTTGGCTGCGGTGGTGACCGCGATCCGCAAAAACGGGAGCCGATGGGCGAGGCGGCGGCTCGTCACGCGGACGTGGTGATTGCCACAGATGACAATCCACGCTCCGAAGACCCTGCCGCTATCCGGGCACAACTGATCGGTGGGGCTCGAGCAGCTGTGGTCCGAGATGGTCTGGCCACCGAGGTCATCGATGGCGGCGACCGGCGCTCGGCTATCAATCTCGCGCTCCAACTGGCCACTTCTGGTGACGTGATCGCGATCCTCGGCAAAGGCCACGAGCTCGGTCAGGAGATTGCTGGGAAGGTCCTGTCCTTCAGCGATCCGATGGTGGCAGCCGAGGAGTGGGCTGCGCTGCACCCGGATCTGGCCGGGCCCGCCGGCCAGCAGGATTCGATGCCGTGATCGCAGTGACGATCGACGAGATCGCCACGGTGCTGGGTGCTCAGATATCTGGTCCCGGCGACACAACTGCAGTCGTGACTGCCCTGACTGCCGACTCCCGGACGGCGTCGACTGGTGCCTTGTTCGTGGCGCTGCGCGGTGAGCATTCCGACGGGCATGACTTCGTGGCGGCGGCCACAGCAGCAGGGGCGGCAGCTTCGCTCACCAGGCACCCGGTGGAGGGGGCACTGTGCCTGGTGGTGGTTGATCCGCTTGTCGGGCTGGGCCGGCTGTCGCGATACCTCGTCGACCGGGCGAGTGCTGGAGGTCTCCATGTCATCGGCATCACCGGCTCAGTCGGCAAGACCTCCACCAAGGACTTGCTCGCGCAGGTTCTGGAGCGGGCCGGTCCGACGGTGGCGGCGCTCGGCAATCTCAATAATGAGCTCGGTGTGCCGCTCACCGTTGGACGCGTTGACGAGCAGACCAGATTCCTCGTCGCAGAGATGGGTGCGCGTGGCATAGGCCATATCGCCTACCTCTGCGACATCGCACCACCCCGAGTCGGAGTGGTGCTGAACGTCGGCCAGGCCCACGTTGGGGAGTTTGGCGGGCAGGCGGCAATCGCTCGCGCCAAGGGTGAACTGGTGGAGGCACTTCCGGCTGATGGCTGGGCCGTGTTGAACGTTGACGATCCGCTGGTCTGGTCGATGCGCCGGCGTACCCGCGCACAGGTATTGCCCTGGTCAACCGTCGAACCACTTGAGGACGGTGTTTGGGCCTCCGAATTGGTCGGCGACAATTATGGGCGCTACTCCTTCGTGCTCCATGACGGCCGAGACGATCTATCTGAATTGGTGCAACTTCAGCTCACCGGGCGCCATCAGGTCGCAAACGCGGTCGCCGCGGCAGCTGCTGCGACCGCGGTGGGTCTCGAGCTCGACCAAGTCGCCGCCGCACTGAGTGAGGCCGGTCCGCGATCGCGTTGGCGTATGGAGCTGCACGACCGATCCGATGGCGTGACGGTGATCAACGACTCGTACAACGCCAACCCCGATTCGATGCGTGCCGCGCTGACCACCCTTGCCGAGCTGGGTCGAGCGGGCCGGCACACCTGGGCTGTGCTGGGAGACATGCTCGAGTTGGGCGAGACGGCAGCCGAGGAGCACGCCGCGATCGGCCGGTTCGCGGCACAGAGCGGGGTTGAGCACCTGGTGGCGATTGGTGAATACGCAGGCTGCATCACCAGCGCCGCCGTCGCTGCCGGTTTACCGTCCAACCGAGCGCTGCAAGTGACGGCCAAGGCGGACGCGGTTGCTGTTGTTACGAGTGATCTTGGCCCTGGCGACGTCGTCTTGGTCAAGGCCTCCCGTGGCCTAGCCTTGGACACCGTGGCCGACGAAATCCTCACTGCAGTCGGACCACCCCCAGATCAGGATGCCGTGTGAAGACCATTGTCTTCGCCGGCGGCCTCGCCCTGCTTGGCACGCTGCTCGGCACCAAGCTGGCAATCCTTGTACTGGTCAAGAAGGGCTACGGGCAACTGATCCGTGACGATGGTCCCACCTCCCACCACGTCAAGCGGGGGACTCCCACCATGGGCGGGCTGGTCATCATTGCCGCCGTCCTGTTCGCCTACTTCGGCAGCCACTTGATCACCTTTACAGCCCCTTCTGCCTCGGCGTTGCTGGTGCTGTTCCTCTTCACCGGCCTAGGTGTGGTCGGGTTTCTCGATGACTACATCAAGATCAGCAAGCAGCGCTCGCTCGGCTTGCGCAGCAAGGCAAAGATCGCTGGCCAATCGATCGTCGCCATCGTGTTCGCGGTTGCGTCGCTGCAATTCCCCGACGAGCGGGGAGTCACCCCGGCCTCACCTGCCATTTCCTTCCTGCGCGACATCGAATGGCTGCAACTGCCACTGATTCTTGTGATCATCTGGGTGATGCTGTTGATCGCCGCCGCCAGCAATGGCGTCAACCTCACCGACGGGCTCGACGGCCTTGCCTCCGGTGCCTGCGTGATGATCTTCGGTGCCTACACGCTGGTCAACATCTGGCAGTACAACCAGTCCTGCGCCTATACCGCGTCTGCCGGACCGAAATGCTATGAGGTTCGGGACCCGTACGATCTGGCGGTGGTCGCGGTAGCGCTCGCCGGCGCCTGCTTCGGCTTCCTGTGGTGGAACGCGGAGCCAGCCAAGATCTTTATGGGTGACACCGGCTCGCTGTCTCTGGGCGGCGCGCTCGCCGGGATGGCGATCTTCACCCGCACCGAGCTCTTGTTGGTGATCTTGGGGGGACTGCTGGTTCTCGAAGTGATGTCGGTGATTCTCCAAGTCGGCTTCTTCAAGCTGACCCGGGGTCGACGACTCTTCAAGATGTCGCCGATCCATCATCACTTCGAGCTGCTGAACTGGGCGCAGGTGACGATCGTGATGCGCTTCTGGATCATCGCCGGACTATGCGTTGCCGCTGGCCTGGGCATTTTCTACGCGGAGTGGGTGGCAGGCACATGAGTCCTTCCTGGCTGGCGCAGGCAGATGGTCGATCACCATGGCAGCAGGCGCACGTTGTGGTGGCCGGTATCGGAGTCTCGGGATTTGCGGCTGCCGATGGGCTGCTGCAATTCGGCGCTCGTGTCACGACCTTGGACGACCTGCTGGACGACCTCACCTCCGACAAAGGCAAGCTGCTGGAGGTGCTCGGCGGATCTGTCCAGCTCGGGCCGGGTTCCACCGAGACCCTGCCCGGTGATGCCGACCTGGTGATCGCGACCGGTTGGCCGGCCAGCGCACCACTGCTGGTGCAGGCCGCGGATCGTGGCGTGCCCATCTGGAGCGAGGTGGAGCTGGCCTGGCGACTCAGCCGGCCCGAAAAGATCGTGCCCTGGCTTGGCATCACGGGCACGAACGGCAAAACCACGACGACCCAGATGCTCGAGTCGATACTGGCCGCAGCAGGGCTGAGGACGGCAGCGGTCGGCAACATTGGCCGCCCGATCATGGAGATCGTGCTGGACCCGCAACGGTACGACGTGCTCGCCGTCGAGCTGTCCAGTCACCAGCTGCACTGGTCCAACTCGCTGGCCATGCACTCAGCTGCCGTCCTGAACGTGCAGCCTGATCACTTGGAATGGCACAGCTCGTACGCCGCCTACCGCGACGCCAAGGCCAAGATCTACGCCGGCGTGCAGGCCAGCTGCGTCTACAACGTCGCTGACCCGGTCACCGAGCAGATGGTGGAGCAAGCTGAGGTGGTGGAAGGTGCCCGAGCAATCGGCTTCACGCTGGGAACGCCGGGGCTGTCGATGCTCGGCGTCGTCGACGATCTGCTGGTGGATCGGGCATTCATCGAGCAGCGTCGCGACTCGGCGCTAGAGCTGGCCAAGGTCAGCGACGTCAACCCCGCCGCCCCGCACAACGTGGCGAACGCACTGGCAGCCGCCGCGCTGGCTCGCTCCTACGGGGTGCCCGCCACAGCGGTCCGCCAGGGGCTGCGAACGGTGAGAGTCGGCCCGCACAAGATCCAGACCGTCCTGGAACGCAATGGGGTCTCCTGGGTTGATGACTCCAAGGCCACCAACCCCCACGCCGCCGATGCCGCGCTGCGGGCCTTTGACTCCGTGGTGTGGATAGCCGGAGGTCAGGCCAAGGGCACCACCTTCGACGAGTTGATCACTGCACATCGGGAAAGGTTGCGTGGCGCCGTACTCCTCGGTATAGACCGGGAGATCATCGCGCAAGCCCTGGCTCGACACGCGCCCGAAGTCCCCACACAAATCATCGAGGGAGCCGACACTAGAGCAATGGCACAAGCCGTTGCGGCGGCCGCTTCCCTGGCCAGACCTGGTGATGCTGTCCTGCTCGCGCCGGGGTGCGCCAGCAAGGACATGTTCACCGACTACGCCGCCCGCGGAGATGCCTTCGCTGCCGCGGTGCGCGCGTTTGCAGAGGAGTAGGCGTCAGTGGCGACCCTGACCCCGCAGGGCTCGACCGCGTCCAGCAATCGAGCTGGATCGATTCGCCATACCCGGGCCGAGGACAGTCGGCGCCCAATGGCAGCCATTGAGGTGCTGCACTGGCTTCGCTCCATGCTGGACCGGCCACTGACCAGCTATCACCTGGTGCTCGGCTCTGTGTCCCTGCTGGTCATCCTCGGCGTGATGATGGTGCTCTCGGCGTCCAGCGTGAATGCCTATCTCACGTTCCGTGACTCATATTTCTACGTCAAACGGCAACTGCTCTTCCTCGCGGTCGGCATACTCGGCGCATTCACGATCATGAAGTTGCCGCAGTCCACGCTGCGGCTGCTGAGTTGGTTCGGTGTCGCTCTCGCCGCCATTTTGCTGATCTTGACCTATACGCCGCTCGGCATCTCGGTGAACGGTAACCGCAACTGGCTCTACCTCGGCTCCTCGCTGTTCTCCATACAGCCGGCAGAGTTTGCCAAGCTAGCCATGATCGTTTGGGGCGCTGACGTGCTGGCCCGCAAGTACCGCTTGCTCGACCAGCCGAAACATCTGCTGGTGCCCTTCCTGCCGGTGAGTGCGATATTGATCTTGCTCGTACTGTTCCAGGGCGACGCGGGAACAGCGGTCGTCATGGCGGTCATCGCTGCGGGCATGCTGTGGATTGTCGGTGCTCCACTGCGAGTGCTCATGGCATTGGGAACAGCTGGTGCGGTGGGTGTGATCGCGATCTTCGTCAGCTCGCCGGTGCGAATGCGCCGTCTTGCTGCCTTTCTCGACCCGAGTCTTGATCTCAATGGCGCCAATGATCAGGCCAACGCCGGTATGTTCGCGATCGCGTCTGGCGGCTGGTGGGGTGTCGGGCTCGGTGCCAGCCGGCAGAAGTGGGGCAGTCTCCCGGAGGCACACACTGATTTCATCTTCGCTGTACTGGGCGAAGAGTTTGGTCTGTTCGGCAGCCTGGTCGTGCTTGCCATGATCGGCATCCTGGGATATGCGGGCATTCGGATCGCGATGCATGCTGACGATCTCTTCATACGCTATGCCGCCGGGGGTATCACCGCCTGGTTCATGGTGCAGGCACTGATCAATCTGGCAGTCGTGTTGCGGCTGCTCCCGATTGCGGGTGTTCCGCTGCCGCTGGTGTCGTACGGGGGTTCGGCATTGATCGCCAACCTGCTTGCGGTTGGCGTACTGCTTGCGTGTGCTCGCCGCGAGCCCGAGGCTCGCAAGCTGCTGGCCAGGAAGGCCATGCGGCCTCGGCCTCGGATGACGACCGTGGTTGGCTCGCGGACGCGCGCATGAACGACTCGTCTGTGGATCCGGGCTCTGTAGTGCTCGTCGGCGGCGGGACGGCGGGGCATACCTCGCCGTTGATCGCAACCGGCCTCGAGCTACGCCGGCTTGCCCCTGAGCTGGCACTCACGGCAGTCGGCACCGCTCGAGGCCTGGAGACGACAGTCGTGCCAGCGGCCGGGTTGAAACTCGAGCTGATCCCTCCGGTACCGATGCCACGACGAGTCGGAAAGGATCTGGCATTCGTGGGACCGCGCCTGATCGAGGCGGTCAGAGGGACCGTTGGACTGCTGCGCCGCACCCAGGCCGATGTGGTGCTCGGCTTCGGCGGATACGTCTCCACCCCGGCCTACCTCGCCGCCCGGCGGCTGGGTCTGCCCATCGTGATCCATGAACAAAACGTGCTGCCCGGTCTTGCCAACCGGCTCGCGGCTCGACTCACCAGCCACGTCTATACCTCTTTCCCTCAGACCGAGCTACCGCACGCACACTGCATCGGGTTGCCGATGCGGCGGGCCATCACCGACCTCGACCGAGTTGGGCTACAGCGTGAATCCCGCATTGGCTTCGAGCTGCACCCTGAGCTCCCTACGCTGCTGGTCAGCGGCGGATCACAAGGTGCGTTGCGGATCAATACCGCCGTGGCAGGCGCCTGGCCAGACTTGCTGGCCCGTGGGATCCAGGTACTGCACGTCCTCGGTCCGAAGAACCTCGCCTCTGGCGTCGCGCGGAGCCTCGATGAGCGGACCGGAGCCGTCTATCAGCCGGTCGCGTACGTGGAACAGATGGAGCGTGCGTACGCCGCCGCCGACCTGATGTTGGGCCGCAGCGGTGCAAACACGGTCCTGGAGACCGCTGCCGTCGGACTCCCTGCTGTATTCGTGCCATTTCCCCATGGAAATGGTGAGCAGGCTCTCAATGCCGAGCTTGTTGTCAAAGCAGGTGGCGGCATCATGCTGGCCGACGGCGACTGTACGTCGGTTTGGGTTGCCCAGGAGATTCCCGCCCTTTTCGCGCACCCAGACCGGTTGGCCGGAATGAGAAACGCGCTTGCCGGTGTTGCCCGCCTCGATGCGGCTACCGTGTTGGCGTCGCGAGTTCTGGAGGTGATCCGCTAATGGGTCTGCTTACTCCCGTCAGGCTGCCGAGTCTGGACGAGCTAGGAGCGGTGCACTTCATCGCCATTGGCGGTTCCGGCATGAACGGGATCGCTTCGATGATGCTGGCGCATGGCATTCGGGTCAGCGGTAGCGATCGACAGGACTCCAAATACTTGCGGTCACTGGAGGCGCAAGGTGCCCGCGTCTACGTCGGGCACCGCGCCGAGCAGCTCGGCGATGCCTCCACGGTTGTGATCTCTTCGGCCATCCGGGAGGACAATCCCGAGCTGGCTGAGGCCCGGCGCCGCGGTCTCCGCGTGCTGCACCGCAGTGCGGCTTTGGGCTCGCTGATGCTTGGCCGCCGTGGCGTCGCAGTCGCGGGAACTCATGGCAAGACCACGACGACGGCGATGATCGCTCACGTGCTGGGTGGTTGCGGCTTCGATCCGTCCTTCGTGATCGGCGGAGCACTAACCGGTACTGCCACGGGCGGGCATCTCGGCGACGGTGACGTCATGGTCGTCGAGGCCGACGAAAGCGATGGCTCCTTCCTGCAATACCCGCGTCAGGTGGCGGTGGTCACCAATGTCGATCCTGATCACCTCAGCAACTGGGGCAGTGCCGACAACTACGCCGACGGGTTCCTGCGTTTCGCGACGGCCGCTTCGGTGCGTTTGCTGGTGACCAGTGCCGACGATCCCGGAGCCGTCGCATTGACAGAACGGGTACGGCAGCGGATCGCAGCCGGTTCGGCGGGTCCGGAGATCATCACCTTCGGCACTTCCGAAGAGGCCGACGTGCACATCACGGGAATCCACCTTGCTGGCACCGGCTCCAGCTTCCAGCTGAGCTGGGCTGGGCACGGTGGCCCGGTACAGCTGTCGGTGCCCGGACGTTACAACGCGCTGAACGCGGCGGCGGCGTATGCGGTGGCCACCTGGTTCGGCGCCTTTGAGGCTGACGTTCGGCGCGAGCTGACCAGGTACCAGGGCACGTACCGGCGATTCCAGCTGATCGGGCGGCCCAACAACATCCGGGTCTACGACGACTATGCCCATCACCCCACAGAAGTGCTGAACACGCTGATCGCGGCGCGCACCGGGGTTGGCGACGGCCGCGTCGTGGTCTGCTTTCAGCCGCACCTCTATACGCGGACCCGAGACTTCTGGCGCGAGCTCGCCCACGCTCTGGAGCAGGCTGACGAGGCGATCGTGATGGATGTCTGCGGCGACCGCGAGGATCCCATCCCGGGAATCGACGGGTCCATGGTGGCGAGTGCCGTCACTCCGGGCACAGCACACGTGACATACCAGCCGGTCTGGGATGAGGCGGCGCCGACAGTAGCCAGGATTGCCCGCCCCGGAGACCTGGTGATCACCGTCGGCTGCGGCGACGTCACCAAAGTGGCACCAAAGATCGTGGATGAGATTCAGCGCCTCACCGAGGCAGTGCGATGACCGCTACAGCGACGGTCCGCCGCAGCAATCGGAAGTCCCACCGCAGCAGCAGTCGGAAGTCGCACCGTCCCAGCACCCGCCGGGGCAAACAGGCCGTTCGCTCGAGACGGCGCCGCAAGGCTTTGGTTTTCATTGTCATTGTGCTGGTGCTGGCGCTCCTCGGGGCGGGCTTGTGGGGCGTCTACTTCTCCACAGCACTGGTCACCAAGAGAGTGAACGTGGTCGGCACCCATAAGCTGACGCGAACGCAGGTAAGCCTGGCCGCACAAGTCCCTCTCGGCGTGCCACTGGTTCGTCAGGATCTGGACGTGATAGCCGCACGGACGACCACTCTGCCGGCGATCGAGTCAGCGGCGGTTACACGCGACTGGCCGAGCACCATCACCGTTACTGTTGTCGAGCGCAGGCCGGTCCTCGCGGTGCGTCAGTCGGGCGGCTACGTGGTTGTCGATAAGTACGGCGTCGCGTACCAGACGCAGCCGAGCCTGCCGCCCGAGGTCGTGCTGGCTGAAGTCAACTCCGGAGATGCCTCGCTGCTCAGCGAGCTGGCCATAGTCGCCGCCGCGCTGCCGCACAAGCTGCGCGGGAAGGTCGATCGGATCACAGCCGGCAGCCGCGACAGCATTGCTCTGGTCCTGAAATCCGGACGGATGGTGACCTGGGGGAGCTCATCTGACTCCGAGCTGAAGGCCCAGGTCACGGGCGCGCTGCTGAAGCAGAAACCGAAGTCCTCCATCGACGTTTCGAGCCCGCACAATCCAACGACCCGCTAGCTCGGTCCATTCGGTTGCTCCACTTTGCGGGGCTCCGCGAGACGCGAATCAGGTTCGGTCGACCATCCTTCCGATCACGAGTCTGGCGCCCGTCCCGGGTGCCCAGCTTGAGCATCAACCTCTACTTGACCTACAACAATTCAAATGAATTGCTGATCTTGGCGTGTCACTACCTAATCCCCCCAGGGCATCTCGTAGCCTCATTGAAACCGCGCCGCTTCCCACCGGTGGCAACTTAAGTGTTGGCTTCAGGTTGAGACTTGGTGCGACCACCTAGTCCGCAGAGATGAAAGAAGAGGCGGAATCGTGGTTTCTGCATCACAGAACTACTTGGCGATCATCAAGGTCGTGGGCGTCGGTGGCGGCGGCGTCAACGCCGTCAACCGAATGATCGAAGCCGGACTCCGCGGGGTCGAGTTCATTGCAGTCAACACTGACGCTCAGGCGTTGCTGATGAGCGATGCCGACGTCAAGCTAGACATCGGCCGCGATCTCACTCGCGGTCTTGGCGCCGGCGCGGATCCTGACAAGGGCCGGCAGGCAGCTGAAGATCACGCACAGGACATCGAGGACGCGCTCAAGGGCGCCGACATGGTTTTCGTGACGGCGGGCGAGGGTGGCGGTACGGGCACGGGCGGAGCACCAGTGGTTGCTCGGATCGCCCGCGCGCTCGGTGCGCTCACGATCGGCGTGGTGACCCGACCGTTCTCCTTCGAGGGAAAGCGTCGCGCCATTCAGGCCGAGCAGGGAATCGTCAACCTCCGTGAAGAGGTCGACACCTTGATCGTGATCCCGAACGACAAGCTGCTACAGATGATCGATCATCAGATCGCGATCCTGGACGCGTTCAAGCAGGCCGACCAGGTGCTGATGCAAGGCGTCTCCGGCATTACCGATCTGATCACCACTCCTGGGCTGATCAACCTTGACTTCGCCGACGTCAAGTCGATCATGTCGAACGCCGGCTCGGCCCTGATGGGCATCGGCTCGGCGCGCGGTGAGGACCGTGCTCGCTCGGCCGCGGAGATGGCAGTGTCCTCACCGTTGCTGGAAGCCAGCATCGAGGGCGCCCACGGTGTTTTACTGTCGATCGCTGGTGGCTCGGACCTTGGTCTGTTCGAGGTGTCGTCGGCCGCTAACCTGATCCAGGGGGCAGCGCACGAAGAGGCGAACATCATCTTCGGTACGGTCATCGATGATGCGCTCGGCGACGAGGTCAAGGTAACCGTTATTGCTGCGGGTTTTGAGGGCGGGCAGCCGCCGCGACGCCAACCGGGAAACAGTCGGGCGGCCGATCTGCGTAACCATCACCCGCGGCCGACGCCAACCCCCTCCGAGCCGCCGCTTGTGCCGGTAGCGTCGAACCACTCGGTGAATCATGTGACGCCGGTCGAGAGCCCTCCGCCGGCTCCTCCTCCTGCTCCACAACCACTCACCCCGACTCCTGTAACGGTGCCGACAAGGGGACCGATATTCGACGATGATCTCGACATCCCTGACTTCCTCAAGTAACGCGTGTCGGGCCTGATCATGAAGTTGCCGGACGGTAATCTCGGCAGCAAGCAACGCGCTGACTGCGGCGCAGACGTGTCACAGATTCGAGGCGGATGAGATGGCGGAACGACTGAAGCGCGCAGCAGCCTGGCTGGGCCTCGTCACCGACGATCGGTACGCGGAATATGACGATGCCACTGACTTCGAGGATTTGACTGACGGCGACAGCGCAAACGAGCCGTTCGGCACCACAGAAAAACCCGCCACGGTGACACCCCTGGAAAGCCGGCGTCCGGCACCGGTTGCAGTCGCCGCCGGTACGACTCTCGCCCCTCACCCACGGACGGCCGATATGTCCCGGATCATGACTGTTCATCCACGCACCTATAACGAGGCTCGCATCGTGGGCGAGCATTTCCGTGAGGGCGTGCCGGTCATCATGAATCTGTCCGACATGGAGGATGTCGACGCCAAGCGGCTGGTCGACTTCGCCGCTGGTCTGATCTTTGGTCTGCGTGGCAGTATCGAACGCGTCACCAGCAAGGTGTTCCTGCTCTCCCCGCACGACGTCAGCGTGGCCGCGGAGGACAAGGAGCGGATTGCGGGCGGGTTCTTCAACCAGAGCTAGCCGAGGATCCCGCTGGACTGGTCTGTGCGCCTAGGCTGGTGTCGCGCCTAGTACACAAGCAAGGAGACAGGCCTCAACCGTGGTTGTCGTGGGACTCATCATCAATTGGATCTTGTGGATCTTTCTGCTGATCCTGTTCGCGCGCATGATTTTGTCCTGGGTTCCGGTGCTCGTCCGCGACTGGGAACCAAGGGGACCGATGCTGGTCGTCGCTGAGATCATCTAC
>DASRJV010000004.1:0-3559 GCA_035649295.1 Propionibacteriaceae bacterium | reverse complement strand
CCCAGCAGTCACCGCCCGCATAGCGTCCCGTAGGTACATCCTGATCAAGGTCGCGATCTGGTCGTTGCGTGACCGGCCGGCACGCAATCGGCCGCCGAGCTCGGGACCGACCAGCTCTACCAGCCGCCGCTCCAGTGCGCCGTGCACATCCTCGTCAGTCTCGGCTGGCTGGAATGCTCCGGAGGCGGCCTCGGACGCCAAGATGTCCAAGCCGTCGATCATCGCTGCTAGCTCGTCGTCAGTGAGCAATCCGGCTCGCTGCAGCGCCTTGGCGTGCGCCCGCGACCCGGCCAGGTCGTAGGGCGCAAGCCTCCAGTCGAAATGTGTCGAGCGACTCAGTGCGGACAGCGCCTCCGCCGGACCGCTGGCGAACCGGCCGCCCCACAGCCGGCCCTCAGACGTCAAGAGAGACTCGCGTCCCGGCGCGCCGCGAGGGTACTCGACATCCCATAGAGCTCAATGAAGCCGCGGGCTTGGGACTGATCGAATCTGTCGCCCTCGTCGTAGGTGGCGAGGCTGAAGTCATACAGGCTGGTGTCACTACGCCGGCCGGTGACGGTGGCCTTCCCGGCGTGCAAGATCATTCGAATCTCACCACTGACGGCCTGCTGCGCCTCGTCGATGAAACTGTCCAGTGCACGCTTGAGCGGTGAGTACCACTGCCCGTCGTAGACCAGCTCGCCCCAGCGCTGATCGATGCCGCGCTTGAAGCGGGCGAGTTCGCGCTCAACCGTCACATTCTCCAGCTCCATGTGAGCGGTGATCAGGGTGATCGCGCCGGGCGCTTCGTAAACCTCCCGGCTCTTGATCCCTACCAGCCGGTCCTCGACCAGGTCGAGTCGGCCCACACCGTGCGCACCGGCGCGCTCGTTGAGGATTTGGATGGCCTGCAGCATGGAGACCTTTTCGTTGTCAATCGCGATCGGGTTGCCGCCCTCGAACGTGATCGTGATCTCTTCAGGCTCCCGCGGCGTGGCCGGATCGGCCGTGTATGCGTAGACGTCCTCGATCGGTCCGTTCCAGATGTCCTCCAGGAAACCGGTCTCGACTGCGCGGCCCCAGGCGTTCTGGTCGATCGAGTACGGCGAGGACTTGCTCTGCTGAATGGGCAACCCCTTGTCCTCGGCGTACGCGATGGCCTTCTCACGGGTCCAGGCATAGTCACGAACAGGAGCAATCACTGACAGTTCCGGTGCGAGGTTGGCGATGCCAACCTCGAAACGCACCTGATCATTCCCCTTGCCGGTGCAGCCGTGTGAGACCACCGTTGCACCGTGGAATCTCGCCGCTTCGACAAGATGTCGCGCGATCAGTGGCCGGGAAAGGGCGCTGATCAGCGGATAGCGATCCATGTACAGCGCGTTGGCGCGTAGTGCCGGGCGGCAGAAGTCTTCGGCGAACTCATCCTTGGCGTCGACGACAACCGCCTCGACTGCTCCACAGTCCAGGGCGCGTTGGCGAATGACTTCCATGTCCTCCCCGCCCTGGCCGACGTCGATGGCAACCGCCACCACCTCTCGGCCCGTCTCCTCGGCCAGCCAGCCGATGCAGACACTGGTGTCGAGGCCGCCCGAGTAGGCCAGGACAATCCGATCGCTCATCTGAGTTCATCCTTTTCACTGTGGTTGGGATGGGTGGGTGCTGAGCCGCCAGCCGGCTTGCCGGTGCGACTCATGATCAAAAACTGCTCTGCAATGGTGTCGCCACCGTCGGGGATTCGGCTGATCAGCAGGATCGTGTCGTCACCTGCGATGGTGCCCAGGATGGACTCCCAGCCGACACGATCGACTGCGGACGCGAAGTACTGCGCTGCACCCGGCGGGGTGCGAAGGACCACGAGGTTGGCGGATGCCTCGGCTGATACCAAGATCTCCGCGCATAGCCGGGCCAGCCGCACCTCGAAGCTGGCGAACTCCCCGACATGTGGCGTCCGGTCGCCGCCCTCGCCCGGGACCGCATAGACCAGGTGCCCGCCAGAGCTGCGAACTCGAAGTGCGCCGATCTCTACAAGATCGCGCGACAGTGTGCCCTGGGTTACCTGAACCCCGTCGTCGGCAAGCAGCTCCGCGAGCTCACTCTGGGAGCGCACTTCACGTTGCTCCAGCAGCGTAATGATCTTGGCATGCCGGGCCGCCTTGCTCATCACTCCCCTCGGGGGGTCCAAAGGTCGTCCCCCCTCGCTCTGACGTCGCGCGCGGGCGTAGGTCGACATCAGCGCTCCACCTCTGCTTGCTCATCGAGAAAGGCCAGCAGCGCCTTCTGCGCGTGCCTACGGTTCTCGGCCTCGTCCCAGACCACCGACTGCGGCCCGTCGATCACCACAGCGTCGATCTCCTTGCCGCGATAGGCCGGCAGGCAGTGCAGCACGATCGCTTCTTTGTCGGCGATGGCCAGGAGAGCCGCGGTCAGCGCGAATGGCACGAAGATTCCTTCGCGATCGCTTCGAGACTCCTCCTGACCCATGGAGAGCCAGGTGTCAGTGGCAACCACATCCGCGTCGGCCACCGCTTCTTTGGCCTCCTCATGCACCTCTACGCTGCCTCCGGAGTGGCTCGCCAACTCCTGAGCGCGGGCAAAGACCTCGGGATCGGGTTGGAACCCTGGTGGCGCACCGATGCGGACATGCATTCCGGCCACGCTGCCGCCGAGCAGGTAGGAGTGCGCCATATTGTTGGCGCCGTCGCCGACGTAGGCCAAAGTAAGTCCGGCCAGCTCTTGCTTGCGCTCCCGGATTGTCTGCAGATCAGCAAGAACCTGACACGGGTGATACTGATCCGTCAGCCCGTTGATCACCGGTACGCCGGCGTGGTCCGCCATTTCCTGCAGGCGCTCCTGGCCTGAGGTGCGCCACACGATCGCCGCCACGTGACGGCCAAGTACCCGCGCAGTGTCGCTGATCGACTCGCCACGACCGAGCTGCGAGAGGCTCGCTTCCATGATCATGGGATGGCCACCGAGCTCAGCTATCCCTGTCTCGAAGGAGATCCTGGTTCGGGTCGACGCCTTGTCGAAGAGGACCGCAACCGTACGCGGCCCAGTGAAAGGACGCAGCCGGTACGGTTCAGCCTTGAGCGTGTCAGCAAGATCCAAGATCGCGAGCTGCTCCGCTGCGGTGAGATCGTCGTCGACCAGGAAGTGTCTCATTACGGCTCCCTCGCAACATGGTCGAGAAGGGACGGCAGCGCACCGATGAAGCTGTCGAGCTCGGCGGCGCTGATGATCAATGGCGGCGCGAGCCGCAGCACATCGGGTTTCGGGGCGTTGATCACGAAGCCCGCTGCCAGCGCAGCCTCGACCACCGGCGGCGCGATGGGCTCGGCCAGGAGCACGGCCTGTAGCAGCCCTCGGCCGCGTACCCCCTTGATCAACCGATGATGTAGGCCCTGGATCGCTGCGGTGAGGTGCTCACCGAGCGCCTTCGCTTGATCAAGCAGACCATCGCGCTCGACGACAGCAATGACGGCCAGTCCGGCGATGGCAGCAACCGGATTGCCCCCGAAGGTACTGCCGTGGCTGCCTGGGCCGAGCAGCCGCGAGGCCCGCCCAGTCGCGATGCAGG
>DASRJV010000003.1:0-6626 GCA_035649295.1 Propionibacteriaceae bacterium | reverse complement strand
CCCAGGTATCGGACCACCAGCCAATATCCGCGGGCTCGGCGAAGCACCAGGCGCTAGCCGAAGAGTGGACATCGCTGAAGCCAGCAGCATGCGCCCAGCCAAGCAGCCGGCGTCCGGCGTCAGGTTCGCCCCCGTTTGAGCGAGTCACTTGCTGGTACAGCTGGAGCCATCGGCTGAGCGCCGCACTCGGCGGGTGCCATGTCATGGCGGAATAGTCGGCGTCGCGTACGGCCACCAGGCCGCCTGGCACGCAGACCCGGCGCATCTCCCGAAGGGCGGTGACCGGATGTGCGAGGTGTTGCACCAGCTGGTGGGCATGCACGACGTCGAAAGAGCCGTCCGCGAAACCCAGTTGGTACGCGTCTCCGACCAGCAACCGGAGATTCCTCACGCCTTGCGCGGCGGCCAATTTCTGCGTCGCGGCCAGCGCGGCCGGCGCGGAGTCGATGCCGACGACCCAGCCCTCAGACAGCCGTCTGGCGAGATCGAGGGTGATCGTCCCAGGGCCGATGCCGACGTCCAGCAGCCGGTCAGCGACGTCCAGCCGTGGTAGCAGATAAGCCGCGGAGTTCTCAGCAGTTCGCCAGCGGTGCGATCGAAGCACCGAGTCGTGATGTCCATGCGAGTAGACCTCGCGCGAGGATTCCGGCACCAAGAAAGTGTCAGTGCCCTGCGAAATGGTGGTAGCAGCGGGTCGGCTTCGGAAGGAACGAGCATGGGCGTACTACACGTGGATTGCGACACCTGCATCGCCAGGGGGAGCGCCTGTACCGACTGCGTCGTCACCGTGCTCCTGGGTACCTCCGGCGGTGTGGTCGATCTCGACCCAGACGAGCAGGCTGCGCTGCAAGCGCTGGCCGGCTCTGGATTGGTGCCGCCGCTCAGGCTGATTCCGGGCACTCGGAAGGTTCAAGACGTGCAGGCGCCGCTGGATTGGCGGGACTACGCGTGAGGACTTGTTGACCAAATATCGGCGATCCTGATTGCCAGTGACCAAATCGTGACCTAATGTGTCACTCACTGTGCGGTGACCACAGATGACATCACTGTCATCCACTGCTCAGTAGGTACGTCCATGTCAGCTCTTAGCTGTGCTCAAGTCTGGGGAGGGTTGAGCCAGCACCAGCAAGAGCTGCGCGCAGGAGTCGGGGAATACTGTGAATTTCGCTGCGCGCGTGACGTCACGCGCACTTGAAGCTGGCCGCGCCACATCGATCCTTCGAAGCGTACGCATCACAGCGCTCGGGTTCACTTTCGTGGCATTGACCGCGGTGTTCGTCTTCCCAGCCAGCTTGCCGGCTGCGGCCGATCCACCGCTGACCGTGGGAGAGGCGAGAGCGCGGATCGCGCAGCTGCAGACTGATGCGGCTGCCATCGACCAGCAGTACGCCGGCGTTAGAGAGCAGATCAAGCAGGGCCGCGCCCAATTGAAGCTGAAGCAGGCTGACGTTCAGGTGCAGACCGACAAGGTCGCACGGATGAAGCTTCAGGTTGGTCAAGTCGCCCTTGCGCAGTTCCAGAACCGAAGCCTCGACACCGCCGCGCAGCTCTTCGTCACTCCCGACACCGAGCGATTCCTCAGCCAGATCTCCACTGTGCAAAAGGTCAGCGAGAATCAGAATTCGGCGCTTCAGGACTACCAGCAGGCCCAAGCGAACCTCGCTGCTCTCGAGCATTCGGCCGAAACCGATCTTGCGGCGCTCGCCGAGAAGGAGAAGCAGCTCAAGTCCCTCACCGACGCCTCGGACAAGAAACTCCGCCAGGCCAAGAGGGTGCTGGCCAAGCTCACGGCCGATAAGCGGAGCCAGCTTGCCGCTACCGAGAAGAGGGCAACAGCACGCGCCACTGCTGCGGCGTCGCGAGACGCCACGCGTGGCTCGATCAGCGGTAGCGGCAAGGGAGCGAAGGCGCTCGCGTACGCGAGAGCTCAGCTCGGAGAACCCTACGTGCGCAATGGCGCCGGTCCCAGCAGCTGGGACTGCTCGGGGCTGACGATGAGGGCCTGGGGCTCCGTCGGGGTTAGCCTGCCGCACTCGGCTGGGCAGCAGTACAACCGCGGCCGGCCGGTGGCGAAGTCCGATCTCCAATTGGGCGATCTGGTGTTCTTCTACAACGACATCAGCCATGTGGGGCTATACGCCGGTAACGGGCGGGTCATCCACGCCCCTCGACCCGGCAAGTCTGTTGAGTACATCAAGATGTCCTACATGAGCTACGCCGGAGCTCGACGACCCGGCTGAAATTTCGAGCCGCCTTACGCGTGGAGCTGAGCTCTCCCGCATACGCTGCCCCTTGTGTTAGCGCTCCGCCGCCACTACCGCGTTCTGCGGCGACTGATGTTGGCCGCGCTGACGCTGGCGCTGCTCGGCTGCTCTGCCGCCGCAGTCGAGCCGAGCCCTCCGTCGCCCTCGACGGGATCGGTGGCGCCCGCCATCTCGCGGCTCAACAAAGTCAGGGCGACCGTCGATGCTTTGATCAAAGCCACTCGGGCCGGCGATCGCGCAGGCTTCGATCGACTGATCAGTGATCGAGACCCCAGCTTTCCCGACCGCGCGCGGATGCTGTATGAGAACCTCAGCACGCTGCCATTGACCAGGCTGCAGATGCGTGTGGAACCAACCGAGTTCGGGCTTTCGGAAGCTCGTCGGCAGCTCCTCGGTACGAACGCGTGGCTTCAGCGTGCGGTCGTCACCTGGCGACTTCCCGGGGATAGTGCCGAGGTCGAGCATCTGGTCTCGCTGACCTTCCTCGAGGTCGGCGGCGAGGTCAAAGTCGCCGGCGCGATCGATGAACCATCGAGCAACGCTGGTGCGCAGAAGCCAAGCTGGTGGCTGGGCCCCGTTACCGGCCGCGAGCAGGGCGAAGTCACGGTCTTGGCCGGCTCGGGCCAGTCGGTTGACGGCTGGGCTCTGCACGCCCAGGCCGCACTCGCAGATGTGCGACAGGAACTGCCGGATGGTCTAGGGGCATCGTGGAACGGCCGCGTCGTTCTTGAAGTGCCCGCGACTCGGCGCGATTTTGAATCGGTCCTCGGCAAGCCCGCCGGCAGTTACGCGTCCATTGCCGCGGTGACCCATCACGCCGGGATGGGGGATGGCGCGATTCGCATCGTCGTCAGCCCCAAGGCGGCACAACTCAGCTCGAGCGCTTTGCAGGCTGTGCTGGAGCATGAGATGGTCCATGTCGCGACCCGCTCGCCAGATTCACCGGCGCCGATGTGGGCGGAGGAAGGCCTCGCTGAATGGGTTTCCTTGCAATCCCAGCCCGGCCAGCGGAGCGACGGCACCGATGAGGTGATGGCACGCGTACGCAGTGACGGCGCCCCGCGATCCTTCCCCGCTGACGGGCGATTCCAGGCGGGCAGCGGCAATCTCCAACTGGCCTACGCTGAAGCCTGGCTCGCGTGC
The DNA here is from genome assembly GCA_035649295.1 of Propionibacteriaceae bacterium. Classification (GTDB taxonomy): domain Bacteria; phylum Actinomycetota; class Actinomycetes; order Propionibacteriales; family Propionibacteriaceae; genus Microlunatus. The sequence continues at coordinate 3,219 of DASRJV010000003.1, read as the reverse complement.
CGCTTCATTGCCGACCAGTATTCCGAAGCCCAGCTGGGCCGGTTTTATGCGCAACTGGCCCGCGGACGCACATTGGACGAGGCGAGCCGGTCCACTCTCCAGATCAGCGAGGCGGCCCTGACGGAGGGCTGGCGCAATTATCTTGTCCGCGTGGCGCGGTACTAGCCGTGCCATCGACCTTGATCATTACCAATGACTTCCCACCGCGGGTTGGCGGCATCGAGTCCTTCGTCAGCGATGTCTGCGCTCTGCTGGATCACGATGTCGTGGTATACGCGTCTGGCGCAGATGGCGCGGCTGTCTCCGACCGTGAGCGCCCTTATCCGGTCATTCGCGATGGGCCGCCGCTGTTGCCAACACGACAAGTAGCCGACCGGGCGGCCGCCTTGCTCCGTGAGTTTCGGGTGACGCGGGTGATCTTCGGCGCTGCGGCTCCCCTCGGGTTGCTGGCACCATCGTTGCGCCGTGCCGGAGCTCGCCAGATTGTGGGATTCACTCACGGCCACGAAACCTGGTGGTCCCAGGTGCCTGTAGCGCGCCGCTTGCTGCGCAGGATCGGCGACAGCTGCGATCACCTCACCACCATCTCCGGCTATACCGAACGCCGCATTGCCAGCGCGCTCAGCCCGAACGCGCGCCGGCGATTGTTACGACTGCCTCCGCCGGTCGACACCGAGCGCTTCAAACCGTCCCACACTCGCACGCGTCGCAGCACCGGCTGCTGCATCTTCGTCGCGCGGCTGATCGCGCGTAAGGACCTGGGCACTCTGCTGCGCGCCTGGCGTACGGTGATCGATCGATCCGGCCCGAGCAGCGCCCGTCGTGAGCTGGTCGTCGTTGGCGATGGTCCACTGCGCCCTCGGCTGGAGCGCACGATCGAAGAGCTCGAGTTGTCAGAGTCGGTACGCCTCACTGGGGCGCTGCCGCGTTCGGAGGTGATCGGACATCTGCAGCAGGCCGATGTCTTTGCGCTTCCAGTCCATACGCGATTGGCCGGGCTCAATCCCGAAGGGCTTGGCTTGGCGGCACTCGAGGCGGCGGCCTGCGGGTTGCCTGTCATCGTCGGCGACTCAGGCGGCGCACCCGAGACTGTTCGGGACGGCGTTACCGGATTCGTCATACCACCGCGTGATCATCAGCAGCTGGCGGAGCGGCTCGGCTGGCTGCTGGACAATCCTCAGCTCGCGCAGCATATGGGAGTTCGTGGCCGTCGCCACGTCTGTGAACACTTCAGCGCAGAGTCGGCGCGGGTCAAGCTCCGCGAAGTGCTTGCCCTCTGATTCAAACCTCCACGCGTACGCTGTGGCTCGTGGCGGATCAGACCAGCGCCAGTATCGATATCGCGGCCAAGCCCGATGCGGTCATGGCGGTGATCGCCGACTTCGAGCACTACCCGGCTTGGGTCGACTCGATGAAGAGCGCCGAGGTGCTCACCTCCGTTGGCGGCAAGGCCAAGACGGTCCGCATAGTGCTTGATCACACGCTGGTCAAGGACAGCTACGTCCTGGCGTACGAGTGGAAGCCGCAAGCAGTCAGCTGGAAACTGATCGAGGGAACCCTGCTCAAAGCCATGGACGGCTCGTACCTGGTGAAGGCCAACGGCGCGAAAACAACGGTGACCTATACATTGACCGTTGATATCAACATGCCCATGATCGGGATGTTCAAGCGCAAGGCGGAGAAGACGATCATCGACAGCGCGCTCAAGGGACTCAAGGAAAGGGTGGAAGGCTGACCACCCACGGCACGGCGACGCGTCGCAGCATGGCCAGGATTGCACCGCCACCGCTGCTGAGCATTGGCGTCGACATCGGCGGCACGAAGGTGGCCGCAGGCGTCGTGGACGAGGACGGCAGGATCCTCGATCGTTGGCAGGAGCCGACACCCTCCCGCAGCCCGCAGGCGGTCGAGGACGCGATCCTCCGTGCCGTCGAGCACCTACGCAACCGGCACCGGGTCGAGTCGGTGGGGATCGGTGCGGCGGGCTGGGTTGACAACGATCAAGCTGTGGTCCGGTTCTCTCCGCACCTGGCCTGGCGGTCCGAGCCGCTCAAAGCGCGGCTTACCGGCCGGATCGACCTACCGCTCATCGTCGACAACGACGCCAACGCTGCCGCCTGGGCTGAGTACCGCTTCGGCGCCGGTCACGGGTCGTCGGTGATGGTTTGCATCACGCTCGGCACCGGCATCGGTGGCGGCCTGGTGATCGGTGGCAGGCTCTTCCGCGGGTCCTACGGGATGGCCGGGGAATGGGGACACATGATCTCGGTGCCCGGCGGTCACTGGTGTGAATGCGGAAACCGCGGCTGTTGGGAGCAGTACGCCTCCGGTAATGCACTGGTCCGCGATGCCCGGGCGCTGGCGCGGACCAATTCACCGACTGCCTACCGGCTCTTGGAGCTTGTCGGCGGCGATTCTGACAACATCACCGGGCCTGATGTCACCGCCGCAGCCATTCAGGGCGAACCGACATCGGTTGAGCTGCTGGCCGATGTCGGAACCTGGCTTGGCCGGGGGATCGCCAACCTCGCCGCAGCGCTGGATCCTGAGGTGGTCGTCATTGGCGGCGGAGTCAGTGCTGCAGGCGATCTGCTCCTGCTGCCTGCACAGCGAGCTTTCAGTCGTACGCTGACGGGCCGAGGGTTCCGCGAGGAAGCCAGGCTGGTGCTCGCCCGCTTCCGCAATGACGCTGGGCTGATTGGTGCCGCAGACCTGGCCCGGCACGCCATGATCGAGCCTCCCGACTCGGCGCAGTTCGGCTTCTGGCCGCGTCGCCGAAAGCGCAGAGCTACCAAAGCACGGCGCCGCCGAGAATCCTTGCGGACCCGGGTGCAATGATCTTTGGCGACGCTCCGCGTCGCGCGGATCGCGCTGCTGCCCGTGCCGTCGTCCTTGCTCGGAGACGGAAAAGCGTGTCTCCTCACTCGTCCTCCGATCAGCGGCGCGCGATCCTGTGATCTTTGTGTCGGCGGCAGGTGAAAACTGACCACGGTGCGGCAACTGAAATTTGACCAGCTTCCCGCTGACTCTGGCTGGAGTCGAGCCGGGGAGGGATCGGGTGCTGATCGTGGAGGACTGGGCGGAGATCCGTAGGCTGCGTCGCTCGGAGGGCGTGACGATCTCAGAGATCGCCCGGGTGATCGGCTGTTCGCGGAATACGGTGAAAGCGGCATTGGCCTGTGACGGTCCGCCGCGGTATGAGCGGACGCCGGCGGGGTC
>DASRJV010000002.1:0-15530 GCA_035649295.1 Propionibacteriaceae bacterium | reverse complement strand
GCTCGCTGACCGAGGTGTCTGCACAGAGCGAGGAGGCGGCCGGGTGAGCACCGCGGTCGCCGTGGTGCTGCTGCTGGCGGTGGTCGCGTACGCGGTCTTCGGGGGCGCTGACTTTGGGGCGGGCCTCTGGGATTTGATCGCAGGTGGGGCCGAGAAGGGCAAGCATCCGCGCGACATGATCGAACGTTCGATCGGACCGGTGTGGGAAGCCAACCACGTCTGGTTGATCTTCATCTTCGTGATCTTGTGGACGTCGTTTCCGGAGGCGTACGCCTCGATCACGCTGACGCTCTTCGTGCCGCTGACTATCGCAGCTCTCGGCATCGTGCTCCGCGGTGCGAGCTTCGCGTTCCGCAAGGCGGTTGTCACCACGAACCAGCGCCGTATTTTCGGGGCCGCGTTTGCCGCATCGTCGGTATTGGTTCCCTATTGCATGGGAGCCATCGCCGGCGGTATCGCCTCTGGTCGCGTGCCGGCCGGCGGCCAGGCCGGGGATCCCGTTCACAGTTGGATCAACCCGACCTCGATCCTCGGCGGTGTACTGGCTGTGGCGGCTGTTGCGTACCTGGCCTCGGTCTATCTGGTCTGGGATGTACGCCGTCTGGGCAACACCGCGATGGCTGAGTACTTCCGTCGCAGGGCCGTTATTGCAGCTGCCGTTGTCGGGATCATCGGCATCATCGGCATCTTCGTGCTCAGCGCCGATGCCCCCTATCTCTTTGGCGGTCTCACATCGCGAGCCTTGGCGCTAGTCATCCTGGGCGCGCTGTGTGGAGTCGTCGCGCTCGTGCTCCTGGTTCGCAACGCTCCGCGCGGGGCTCGCCTGCTCGCTGTGATCGCGGTGGCAAGCACGATTCTCGGCTGGGGTGTTGCGCAGTGGCCGTACATACTGCCGGAGAGTCTGACCTTCTCGGCCGCGGCTGCCCCGGCCGGCACGCTCGGCACCGTGCTGGTCGTGGTCGTGCTCGCAGCACTGATCGTGGTTCCAGGCTTCGTACTGCTCTTTGTCCTTGATCAGAAGGGTCTCCTTCCAGAGGAAGGCGTAGACGATGAAGCTGATGTCCGAGCTTGAGCAACCCTCCATAGTTGATCTTCCCGTTGAATTCGCCGATGGTTCGATGTTCTGGGAATGACGATCATGTCGGATGCAGCTGGAATCATCGGCAACCGCAGCCCTGGTGATGACGCATTGTCGCCTGTCGAGCACGCCGACCAGCTGAGCACCTCGGCGCCTAAGCTTGCCGCGCTACTGACCCGCAGCGCCCCCGTAGAGCTGGCGCGGCAGTATTCGGAAGCTGACACTGAAGCGCGAGCCGCAGAGCGAACGTTCAAGCGGTGGATAATTCGGGCCAACTGGGCCGTCCTCGCTACGGCGACGGTCAGCGCGCTACTGATGGCTGTGGCACTGCTTGGGGGCAGCTTGGGCGCATTGACGCAGACAATTCTCATCCTGCTCGCTCTTATTGGTGTCGCAGTCGGCGGGATCGCGTCGATGTCGCTGTTTCGGGTGAAGGAGGGCCGGCTCCTCGAGGACTGGATGACGGCACGCGCACGCGCAGAGACCAAGCGGTTGTCCTACTTCAATGACATCGTGAACTCCTCAGAAGAGGGGCCGCTCGACCCCCAGCTCGAGTTGCTCAAGTTGGAGTATTTCCGCCGCTATCAGCTCGATCTTCAACTTGCCTACTACAAAACCCGCCGGTCGGGGCACCGCAAGTCGGCCGAACGGACTCTTGATGTATCGGCCGGATCTGTCCTCGTGGCGGCATTTGCCACGGGTGCGGCCGGAGTACTCGGTGCGCTGCAGAGCGAATGGGCCGCGCTCGGTTCGCTTGCGGTGTTCGGCGCCGCGCTCCAAGCGTTCGCCGCCGCTCGCGAAGCCATCAACCAAGATCGCAGGAACGCTGAGCGCTATGACAACAGCGCTCAGGCACTAGAGGGCTTACGCGGGCGTCTCGACGACGTACGACGCAGCATCGCCGGCGGGTCCACGTCGGTGCTCGGCGAGTACGTCGGCGCGGTGCAGGATCAGCTATCGCTGGAGCATCGTCAATGGTTGGAGGCAGCCGAGAATATGCAGGCAGCTGTGGCCCGGCTGGAGAAAGCCCTCAGCAGCGGAGCCTCGCACAAAACCGCCGCCTCCGGCGAAGAAGGTGCCGACCATTAGTGCAGGGCACCAAGGCTGACCAGCCGTCCGCCGCTGCGGCTATCGGCGGTGGAACCTGTCCACGCAGCTCATTGCCTGCCCAGCCAGTCGGCGTAGGCCTTTGGCTTATCGGTCAGCACTTTGTCGGCGCCCGCCGACCTCGCCCTTTCCCATGCCCGTTCCTCGTTCACGGTCCAGACAATGACGATGATTCCGGCTTTCTTCAGCTCGGTTACGTAGCCTTTCGATGCAACGTCATGGTTCACCGCAACAGCCCACAGCTTCTCGTCAGCCAATTGGCTTACGGGAACCCTCTCGCCAACAAAGAGCATGCGAGGAAGATCGGGTGCCAGCTTTTCGATCTCCGCCAACCGGTCTAGGTCGTTTGAGGTGACGACGGTGCGGTCACTCAGCCCGTTGCTGCGGATAGCATCGATGAACTCTTTGTTTTGCGCGGCGTTCTGGTCAGCCTTGACCTCGACGTACACCCATGAGTCGTAGCTCGCCAAGCCCTCCATCAGATTTGCGTAGGTCGTAGGTGGATAAGATTTGCCGTTCTTCGTGAACGATCGGCAGTGCTCGCTGAGCACTTTCCATGTCGTCTGGGACACTCGGTAAGGCCGATCGCACCGTAACCCCTGGGTTGCCGCTTCGTCGTGGATGATCACCGCATGGTTGTCGCTGGTCCAGCGAACGTCGGTTTCCACCGCGAAGCCGTCATCGGACGCCGAGGTGAGGGACTCAAACGTTTGCAACGGGTACTTCTCGTCGCCGCCGCGGTGAGCGAGGATGTCCGAACCGGTTGGGTCGTCAGCCGTCGTGGTCTTCGACGGACTGCCTGACGGAGCGGTGCTGGCTGATGGCGCACTTGAGGATGCGGAGTCGCCCAGGCTGGGCGTCGCGGTGCCTTGGCCAGGATCGCGCGTGAGGTACCACACAGCGACGCCAACCGCCACCAGCAGAACGATCGAAGTAGCGACGGCCACCAGCATGCCCGTTCGCCTTCGGCCTACCACTCCACCGCTTCCGGGTCCGGCCGGGGCGGAGGGTAGTGCCCACTCCACGCTCGTGCCGGGCGCGGGTTCGACAGGAGGTACAGGCGGTGTTGTCCCAGGTGGCCGGACTCCCGCGCCGGCCTCGACTATCGACGGCCCGGCTGGCTCGCTGCGGATGTCGTTCAACGTGTGGTTCAGCACCCTCAAAAGGCGGCGAGTGTCGAAGCTGACCGGGTTGATCTCGACGGCCTGCCGACGGGTCAAGGCCGCCAGCCCTGCGGGTAACTCCTGAGGCGTCGGCATCTTGGCGTTGTCGACGAGGATGGGGATGACTCGAACGTCGTCTCGATTCAGGGCAGTCTCGACCTCGAGCCGAACGAAGTCCTCTGGGTCATCGAGGCGTCTCGCTCCGTTGGCATCGGTAACCGTGAGCCACTGAGGCCCGATCAGGGCGAGCAGCACCTCGCAGGAGCCCACTGCCGACTGGAGCCGTTCGACGAAGTCGTCGCCAGGCTCGATGTCGTCGACATCCTTGAAGACCCGGTCAGCCCCCAGCTCAGCCACCAGCACGTCGTACAGCTGTCGCGCCGGCCACGCCGTCTCCTGGCGTCGATAGCTGATGAAGACCCGGCCCGCCTCGCCTTTCGCCATACTGACCACATCCGCTCACCCGCACGCCTGGTGTAAGCCTAAGAGGCAGGTCGCCGCCGTCGGCCAGCGCGGGTCACGGGTTCAGCCTTCTTTCCGTCTGAAGCGGTCGGACAGTCCGCGCGACGCCCGCCACAGAGTGTGCTCGCGGGAGATCGCCTCTTCAGCCTGGCCAACGAAGGCAGCCCAACGCTCCTCGCTGTCTAACGTCGGAAGTTCTGTCGCGATTGAGGCGAGCTCTTGACTTGCGATGCCGTACGCCGTCGCCAGGTTGCGATGTTGCTTCGCCTCGATCCAGGCCGTGACACCCCCGGCCGCCGCGGCAAGGAAGCCGAGCATGTCGAAGCTGATCCAGCCGAACGCTTTGAGCGCGCCGCCGATGAGGCCCGCGGTTTCGAGCACAATGCTGACGAGCACCCATCCTCGCGCTCGACGATCGTTCCACCGCGCTTTCTCGGAGTACCAGCGCTGCTGGTCGGCAATCCGGTCGGTGAGATAGATCTGCCGACGCTGATTGAAGTCGAGGGCGCGGACTTGGCGCATCTTGTCGGTGATCTGGTGTGCACCGGGTTCTGATGTCGCCAATGAGATCGACCGCAGGTCCTGCAGCAGAGAGTAGGTCTGGGCAAGGAACTGCTTGTCGACGTCAGGCGCGTCGACCTCGAAGGCCTCGGCGTGCACCATGTACCGCCAGGCGAGCGTCTTGGCCGACTCGGCAGCGGCCCGGCCTTCGTACCACGTTGTCAGCGGGCTTGTCGTGGCGAGAAAGAGCTCGGCGCCCAGCGCGCAAGCGAAGGCGAGAAAAGCCACGCCGCCACCAACCTGAAAGCCACCCGCGGTAGTGAGGGTGAGCGCGCCGCCGAACGCCGCGACGAGCAGCGCACCGAGGCGCACCCTGAGTGACCTCAGGTAAGACCGTTGCGCTCGCTCCGACTCCCGGTCCGCGCTCCGGTACAACGCCGGGAAGTCTGCCGGGCCGTCAACGGTGACGCTCATCCTGGCACTCCCTCCAACAAGCCGCGCTGACGGCTCCGCGGGCTCTACCGTAGCGGCGCACGGGGTTCCGGTGCTGATGTCGTAGGGGGAATCGTCGCCCGCGGCTGGCCGATTCCTCGGCCGCTCTGCTGCTTGGCCCGCCTAGCTCAACTGGGTTCTGACAGGTCGGCGGGTGGTGGCTCTAGGGCCCAGCGCAGCGCTCCCATGGCGGAGCGGGCAAGCGGTCTTATCAGGACGCGCTCGGTTACCGGAAGCGTCGGTAGCTTCAGCTCAAGGCGAGCCCACGCCGGCAGGGTCGCGACGGCACCGGCGGCCAGCATCTGATAGCCGGCCCGAGCCAGGCCGGCGAACGGTGGCTTGACCAGGAGCAGGTTACTCGCCCGTCGGGCGGTACCCGATCCACTGAGCTCCGGCCGGTAGCTCTCGATGATGTCGGTCAGCTGCAGAACGGTAAGAGGAGGGTTGACCACGCCCAGCCGTTCAGCAATGGATCCGGCCTGCCGTACATACTCGTCCGCTTCGGCGGCGCTCAGCTTCTCAGCGCCGAAGGCATGAAAGGCCGAGAGGAAGCTGTCCACCTCGGCGATGTGGACCCACATCAGCAGATGCGGGTCATCGGCTGAGTACGGCCTGCCGTCAGGAGTGGTACCGGTTACGCGACGATGGACTGCTCTGACTGCTGCGATGGCACGCTCCGCATCACCCACTGTGCCGTACGTAGTCAACGCGATGTACCTGGTGGTGCGCTGGAGTCGTCCCCAGAAATCCGCCTCGAACCCTGCGTGCTCGGCGACCGCTTGCATCGCTACCGGATGGAGCGACTGCAGCAGTAGCGCCCGGATCGCAGCGATGAACACCGAGGTGTCGCCGTGTACACGCCAGATCGCATCCTGTTCGGTGAACCACCGCTCGCCCTCGCGCCAAATCTCGGCGTGCTGCGCCTCGAAGTCGCCAGCGATGCGTTCCCGTACCGCTCTGGCCAGGCTGACACGTGGGTTGACGAGTGTCCCGATCGACACAAGGGGAGCCTACGTCGGGCTCTCGATGCCCTGATGGGCCGGAGAACTCGCCAGGCTGAGCCTTGTATCCGTCTGGTCACGAAACCACTCCTGTCGTCATAGGCGCTTTACGATGAGCCGACCGGGTGACCAGGAAAGCAGATATGGCGTATCAAGACGCGCAAGGTCAGGATCCGCCGGGGCCGGGCGAACCTGGCAGCCCTGGCTACCCACCGGGGGCACCTCCGACCCAGCCCTACGGTGCAGGCGGCGGCGGCCAGGGCGGTCAAGGTGGTTACCCTCCAGGGCCGGGTGGTGAAGGATCAGGCGGGTTCCTGGGCAAGTTGGCCTCGATTATCGCGGGAGCCCTGGTGCTAGTGGGCGTGGCGGTCGGCGTGGGGTTCCTGATCTCTGGGAGGGGTGAACCTGGTAGCACCACAGCCTCGCCGACCCCCAGCGTCAGCCCGTCGTCGACTCCAAGCGCCAGCCCGAGCGCGACCGCGACCTCGAGCGGCAGTCCCACCTCCAGCCCTGTTCAGAAGTTGCCGTCCTCGGCGGCGATTCCAGAGAGTGAAGTCATCGTCCCGATGCGGTTCGACAGCGGACCTGACAGACCCCTGTACCTGGTCGACACTGAGGGCAAGATCAAACAGGTCGAGCTGCCGACACCCGAGGGCGGCAACTCGAATCCGATCATGCAAGCGAGCCGCAATACGATCATTTACGCGAACGCCGGCCAGCTGCGGGTGATGGCCGCCGACGGCTCTGGCGACCGGAAGCTGTTCAATCGCGATCCCGCTGGCTGTGACAATGTTGCGCACGCGTCCTGGAGCCTGACCGACCCCAATGTCCTCTTGATCACCTGCCAGCTCAGCAAGAACACGTCCGGCTTGCTGGTGGTGGGGATGGACGGGAGGTTGATCCGTCGGTTGGATGCGGAAAGGACCAAGATCGGCGACGCCGGCATTTCACCTGACGGTCAAACCGTCCTCTATTGGGCGAGTGACAATCCCAATTTCGAGGGCGGTGCAATCTATACGCTGCCCATGATCGGAACTGATAACCCCAAGCAGCTAACCGATTCCGCAGACGGCGTCGATGCGGACCCGGCATGGTCTCCGGATGGAAAGCAGATCGCCTTCCGTCGGAAGGTTCCAAACCCGGGGGGCGGCACGAATGAGGACATTCTCGTAATGAACGCTGATGGGACGGCTGCCCGAGCGGTTGCCACGACCCCGGCCGCGGATTTCAAGCCAGTCTGGTCGCCCGACAGCAAGAACCTGCTGATCATCTCCAACCGCAAGTCCGCTGTCGGCGGACCGGGTGACAGCTTCGACCTGTGGTTGACGCGAGTGAGCGACGGAGAGGTCTTGACAAACCTTGATCTCAAGGCGAGGCAGATCACCAGGCCTTTCTGGACCCAGCGCTGACTTCCGGCGTGACCCACCCGGGGCGGCGGGTCAGCACCCGACCAGAACGTGACCTATAGTGCGCAGCGTTTGATGGACTCCTCGAATGTGGGGAATTAGATGGCAACGTTGGTCACCGTGCGCTGGCGTACGCCGCCTCCCAGCTCGATTGACGAGCGATTGACCGTGAGCGATGACGGACACGCCCGGTTTGACGTGCTGCGCCCCCGCTCGGTCGGTGACACTGTGGGGAGCTACGAGGGTGAGGTCGATGAGACCGAGGTGCGCGAGCTGACCGCGGCCGGGCCAGACGTCGAGATGAATGTGATGGTTCAGGACCCGCGCCTCACGGCGGTGGGCATCGCGGCCGATCGAGTGGTACAGCGACTCCTTGCGTCGCCGCTGGCGGTGGCGCAATTCTTTGCCCGTCCAGTGGGCGCGGTGCCGCCGCTCCCTCAGACGCTTGCGCTCGGCGTCCTTGGAAGTGGCTCGCAGCCGGTCGAATTCGAGCTCGATCTTGATTCGTGCGTGGTGCACTTCACTGCTGCCGGGACACCCGTTTCGTCAACACCGCTTCCTGAACTGTCGATGGAGTTCACGACGCCCGACGCCGAGGGACTCGGCGGCGTACGCCAGCGCGGAACCATTGCACCCGGGATCGTGGGCACCATCTCGGTGCCGCTGGTGGTCCCGGACGGGGCGAATGAGCTCAGTGTTCAGGTAGTAGGCCGCTGGTTTCTTCCCGGCGAACAGCTGTCTGATGACTTCGAAGCGCGTACCGAGCCTCAGAAGCTCTAGAGTTCAGTGGGCAGCAGCCCCAAGCTGTTGGAGGCGAGACAGGGTGTCCTCGAGCGACCAGGCCTTGATGATCTTGCCGTCACGAATCTGGAAGATCGCGACTTCAGCGACACGTTGGAAACGGCGGCCAGTCGGGGAGCACCTCTGTGATCAATCGACGGACGACCAATTTGTTGGCTGCGGTGGTCATGGGCGGAACGTCCGGCCGACGACGACAATGTCAGAGGTGTGATAGGGCGACCGATCCAGCCCCGGGGGCCTGGGAGCAAGGCCGGGCAGCTGATCCAGACCGACGGTGTAGTCACTGACATACAACTGCGGGTCGGCGCTGCCGCGCAGGCGCAGCGTCATGGTGAATCCGTTGGGCGGAGGGTCATAGAAACGCAGCTCGTATGGCCACGTGCGGCCAGAGGCGTCGAGATAGCTCGGCGAGGCGGTCACGGGCGGTGAGCCGTCGACAGCGATGGTCGCCGTCTCGACCGGACGGTCGGCGTGAACGGTGATGACGTTGGCCCGCCTCGACGATGCGACTCTTGCTCTCACTTCGATGCTGCCACCGTCGCTTCGGGAGCCGAGAAGATCAACTCGCGGTGGATCGATGGGAACAACATCTGCCTGGCCAATCCAGCTTGGCGTGATCCCGTAGGGCAACGGGCGAGGAGGCTCAGCCTCGCCGTTCGCGGTGCGCGCGTACCTTGCGGTCCACGGGTCCGGCATACGGTTCTGGCTGGCCCAGATAGCAGTCCGCGTGTCGGCATCCATCGCATACAGCAGATTGGCTTGCCCCGGATGATCTTGGTCGAAGCGATCGACCACGAGCCCGATGCCGGTCAGCAGTAGCGTCAGGACTGCTCCTCCAATGAGTACGAGGAGGCTGTTCCGTCGCGCTGTCGGCAGCGCTAGCTCGAGCAGCGGCAGTATCAGCAGCCCAGCGAGCACAAAGAAGAACACCCCCGCCGCGCCGTTGGCGATGCCGAGTACGCCGACCAGCGTGATGCCGCCCATGATCAGCAGCACCGTGCCGGGCACTGCTCCGGCGGTCAGCGCAACCACGCTCCAGCCGAATCGTCGATCTCGGATCAAAATCGCGATCAGCGCGCCGGCCCCGGCAGCCGCCGCAGCGAGCGAACCGTAGTACGACATTGCAGGGAGTAGCCAGGCGCTGATAACACCCAAGGCGGCGGGCCACAGCAACGCTCCGATCGCCATGGACTCCGGGCCGATCCGGCGGCGAAGCGCGAGATACCACGCCAGCAAGATCGTGATCGTGAGGGCTCCCAGCGCCCAACGGTAGAGCTCGGGACGGTATGGGTCACCCATGGCGAGATTCCCGTATCCAGGCCGAACCATGATCAGCAGCTGCCACCAGCCAATTGCCGCCAATGGCGCCACGACGATCGGCAACAGGGCCGCCGCCGCGCCGAGGAGCAGCCGTGGCGTCGTCGTCAGTGCACGGCGCCGGGCCAGCACTGCCAGCGCGATGACGACGGCAAGAGCCAGCCCGGCGAGTGGCCAGACCAGCCACATGGGATAGGTGATCATCTGCCCGAAGACGGTGAAGAAGACGGCGTCGCGCTCCGAACGCAGCTCGGCAAGATCACGTTCAGCCAGCCCACGGGCGAGACCGAGCATGTTCGCACCCATGTGCTGCAGACCGGCGGGATTGAAATTGGCAGCAGTGTCACGGACATGGTGATAGGCCGATACGCCATCAATGAGGGCGAAATTGAGTCCGACGAAGCCCGCGTCGCGAAACACCGTGAAGTCGCTGTTCTGAGTTCCGGCCTGGTAGAGCGCCGCTAGCGCGGAGTCGCCGACCGGGTACCGTGCTGAGGCTGCCAGCTCCTTGATCAACTCAGCGTTTCCCGGCGAGGTCTCGAACATCACCGACGGTCCGGCGTTGCCGGTGGCTTCCCAGTTCAGCACTACTCCGCCCTGGTCGCCCAATGGATGCTCCGCGACGAACGAGGATGCGCCGAGCAGTCCGGCCTCTTCGCCGTCGGTGAAGATCATGACGACGTCATTGCGCCAGGGCGCACCACTGGCGAGGGCCCGTGCCGTCTCCAGCATGGACGCGACTGAGGCCTTGTCGTCGGCCGCACCGGGGGTGCCAAAGGTGCTGTCATAGTGGGCCACCAGGACCACCGGCCCGGTGGAGTCGGAGCCCGGCAGAGTTGCGACCACATTGTCGACCCGTCCGGCGACGGTGGTGGTCTGGAAGGTCTGACTCCCGACGCCGGTCTGAACCTCGACATTGAACCCGGCGGCGGACAAGGCAGTCACGAGATGATCGCGAATGGCATCGCTGCCGGCACTTCCGATCGGAGTCGGCTCGGGGCCGGCGATGCGCTGCAGGTCGGCGTATGCGCGCTGGGCGCTGAACGTCGTCGACGGAGCGGACGCGGGCACCGGAGTCGGAGGCCGCTGCAACACCCAGCTGAGCGCCACGATTGCTGCGAGCGCCAGCAGCGCAAGCACACCGGCCAACTGTCTGCGACGGACCTCTCGCGTCGCCATACGCTCAGTCCTCAGAGGCTGCCGGACGCATCGGCGAGCCAGCTTCGTCGGCCTCCCGAATGTTGACCGGCCCGTCGACCTTCGCCATGAACGACGTGAGGGCGTCGCGCTCCCACAGGGTGATCGGATAGACGCAATCGGCTCCTGCTTCGATATAGGCGTTTGCTCGCGTCAGAGCCTCCTCAAGCTGGTCGCCCTGGGGCTGCTTGTCGAGAGCATGGAGGAATGCATCAACGCGCGCATTGATCACCAGCCGATAGTCCTGCTTGCTCGCCGCCTCGCGGACGCCGTGCAGCCAGTCGGCCTGCTGATCTGCCTCGCGCAGTGTCCCGCTGGCGTGGTCGGTGTCCTCGAGGTTGCAGCCTGCGGCTCTGATCTGCTTCAGCCTCGTCACGAGCTCGGCCGGGCTAAGCCCGTAGCCCGCCTCGACGTCGACGGTCACCGGGACGTCGACGCTGCGAGCGATCCGTCCTGCGGCGAGGAGCATCTCCTCGCTTGGCGCCTTCTCGTGGTCCTCACAACCCAGAGCCGCGGTGACCCCCGCGCTGGTTGTGGCGACGACCGGGAACCCAGCTGCCACGACGGTCCTCGCCGTTGCGGCATCCCAGACATTCGGCAGTACGAGTGGGCGGCCCTGGACGTGCAACGAACGCAAGAGATCACATTGGCTGTGGAGCGCGCCGAACTCACTATTGATTGCGTCGGTTATCGCTTCAGACATATCGCTCCTTCTGGCGTATCACGCAGTGATGTCAGGCGTCTTTACGTAGGAGCCTCAAGGGCGGCATATCCCATTGCAGCAAGCGCTTTGACGCCGAGAACAGCGTCTAGCTTGCTCTGCGAGATTCTCATCTTTTTCTCATGACTTGTCAGTTGGAATCGAATGCGACCTTGTCGCTCTCGGGGGTCCGAGAACCCAGGCAGGCCTATGACCAGCACCACGGTAGAAGCGGTGCGACTGACCAAACACTACGACGGTCGCAGCGCTGTCGAGGATGTCAGCTTTTCCGCTTCCCAGGGTGAAATTGTCGGCCTCCTCGGCCCAAACGGAGCAGGCAAGACCACGACGATTCGGCTCCTCACCACTGTGCTGCAGCCCACGAGCGGCGAGTTCTCAATTGCTGGTTATCCGGCAACATCGTCGACTGAGATCCGGCGATGTGTCGGTGTGCTTCCGGAGAGCAGCGGCTACCCAGCTCATCAAACCGGTGCCGAATACCTCCGCTTCTATGCGCGCCTCTACGGAGTGAGCCGCAGTCAAGCACGCAGTCTGAGCGCCGAGCTGCTCACTGCCGTCGGACTGGAAGATCGCGGCGAGTCCCGGATCTCGACCTATAGCCGCGGCATGCGGCAACGACTCGGAATAGCCCGCGCAATGATCAACGATCCGGTGGTGGTATTCCTCGACGAGCCGACCCTCGGACTCGACCCAGCCGGTCAAGCCCAGGTTCTCGACCTCATTCGGAGCATCGCAAAAGCTCGCGATGCAACTGTCGTGCTGAGCACTCACCTGCTGCCGGAGGTAGAAGAGGTGTGCTCGAAGGTGGTGATCCTCCACCACGGCAGAGTGCTGGTCTCGGGGAGCGTGGGAGAGGTGATCAAGACTGCGCTCATCGAGCAATCCGCCCAGCTGCGGGTACCGCTCGACCTCATCGAGCGGGCCCGGAACGTGCTTGCAGGCTTCCCGGGTCTCACCATCAACCAAACTGCAGAGCAACCTGAGGTGCTGATTCTCGCTGTGGATCGACCTGGGACGGATTCCACACACCGTGAGGTGATGAACGAGGTCCTCGCAGCCGTCACCGCGGCAGGCATTCCAGTCCTTCGATTCGAGCTCGAAGCCGCGCGCTTATCCGATGCCTTCCTCAAGATGACCAACCGGGGAGTCACATGACCCTGCAAGTGGCACCCCCAGCCGTCGGTACGGTGCGGGATGTGCGCGCCGGAGCCCAAGGCCAATCCAGATTGCTTGTTGTTGCCGAGCAAGAATGCCGGGACTTGTGGACGAGCGGGCGCGGGCTGATCTTGCTCTTCCTGTTCAGCGTGCTGCTGAGCGGCGTGACGTACCTGACGTCGACTAATCAGGCCTTGAATTTTCTCGAACAACGCGAGTCGGTCAACCTCGTCCTGCAGTTCGCGGTGGCCGTCGGCGTTCTGGCCACCCTGGTCGTCAGCGCTGACGGAATCAGCGGAGAGCGCGAGCGGGGAACGCTGGAGACGCTTCTGGTAACGCCGGTCCCGCGGCGGTCGATCATCGGCGGGAAGCTCATTGCCGCATTGTCGCTGTGGTTCGCCACATTCCTGGTCAGCATTCCCTACGTGTGGGTGCTGGCTCGCGGAGTAGGCATCCTGGGTCGTGCACTGGCGCTCGGCTTCTGCGTCGGGACGTTGGTGGCGATTGGTCTCGGTTCAATCGGCTTATTGATCAGTGCAGCGTGCAACTCCAACAAGACCAGCATTGCGGCCAGCATTTTCCTCTTGCTGATCTTGTTTGCACCGACCCAGCTGCCCAGCGGATTGCCACAGGGCTGGTTCTTCGAGGTTCTGCTGCGTGCCAATCCAGTGGCGTCCGGGCTGGCGTACATCTCCTCGATCCTCGTCGAGGGCCATGGCTGGACGCAGGATCTGGCTCTTCTGATCACACCGCTGCTTACCGCGATCATCGCCGGCGGCGCGCTCATACTCGCTGGTCCACGGCTGGTGCGGCTGACTCGAGGGGTGAATGCGGGATGAGGGCGGCGCTTTTGTTTGCGCTTCTGGTCGGCGTGTTGACCTGGCTGCCGGTTCCTGTGCTGGCTGCTGCGCCCCTGAGCGTGAAGGTGGTTGCCGAGCCAGCTCACATCGAGACCGTACTGGGCGGCCGCTTCATGATCACAACCGAGATCACCAACACCGGCACTGCACCCAGCGGCGAAATCCTGGCGCACCTGAACGTCGCGAGCATCGAAGGCAGTGTGTACGTCGATCCCGAGGATTGGTCGCCGAGTCGTAGTCAGCAGCTGTCTCTGCGGCCGGGCGAGAGCCGGAAGCTCACTTGGGAGATACAGGCCGTCAATGCCGGCCACTTTGCCGCGTACGTCGTCGTCGTGCCGTTCGGCGACAAGGTGGCCGGGAAGGAGCCGCTGATGATCAGTCCGCTCGTCGACGTTGAGGTCGCAACCAAACCAACGCTGACCGCAGGAGGTGCGCTGCCTGTTGTCGTTCTGGTGCCGTTGCTGCTTGGTCTGGCCGCTGCCGGTGTCTTCTTCAGGGCACGCCGTCGCGGGTCGGATCGATAGGTCAGCCGCCGTGGTACGCCTGCCCAGGCCGCAGTCGGTTCCCGATCTAGGGGACAACAGACGGCCGCCCGCAGTGTCGGTGATCATCGCGACCTATAACGCCGGCCCGCTGCTTGCGCACGCCTTGGACGCGCTCGCCGCCCAGAGCCTGCCCCCGCAGTCGATCGAGATCATCGTTGTCGACGACGGTTCAACGGACGGCACGTGGAACTATCTCTGTGAGCTCGAAGGCACTCGATCGAACATCAAGATCTTTCAGCAGCCGCACAGCGGAGGTCCCAGCGCCGGCCGTAATCGCGCTCTCTCCGAAGCCACTGGGACGTATGTCTTCTTCCACGATGCCGACGACTATCTCGGTTCCGACGCGCTGCGACGGCTTGCCGACGTGGCCGAGCGTCAAGCGTCCGACATCGTCGTCGCAAACGTTAGTTGGATCGGCCGTCCAGAGGCGGAACGGCGTTCGGCCAGAACGGTGCTCGATGCAGACATTCTGGATGACGGTGTCTGGCGGGCTCTCACGCCGCATAAGTTGATCCGGCGGTCGTTGATCGAAGATCTTGGTTTGCGATTCTGCAACGACATGGTGCAAGGCGAAGACCAGGTCTTCATGGCGGCTCTGCTCTTCGCCGCTCGCAAGATCAGCATCGTCGGGGGCAGCGACCTTTACCATCGGCGCCTGCTGCCGGATGGCAGCAACCTGTCGCGGCAGCGACAGACGCTGGCCAACAAGCAGCTGACGGCCGCGCGGATGGTCGAGCTTGTTGTCGCCAACACCTCACCAGGCGATCGCCGGGATCGCATGCTTCAGCGAATTTTCGTGAAGACCCTTCCTCCTGCTCTCAGCCGGCCGTTCATGGTGGCTGGGTCAGAAGAGCGTCAGGAGTTTCTCGATGTGATGCAGGCCCAGGTCTTCCCCTACATGCCGACTTCGGTGCTCGCCCAGCTTGGGGACCGCCAACGATTGAGAATGCTGACCGCGAAGATCGGCTCGCCTCAAGATCTTGTCAGGCTCAACCGGATGTTGCGCCAACCTCTCACATACGGCAAGGGCGAGCTGCCCACTTACACGCTCGGTCCTCAGCTCGACCGGCTACTTAGTCCAGAAGATCGCCAGGTCGGAGCCGCGCGACTGCCCATGCCGCCGACTCTTTGCGAGGTAGTTCTTTCGCGAAAACGGCTGACCCTCAAGGTGAGTGTCGACCAGGCCAGCGCCGCCGCCGGGCGACTCAGCTTGGCCGCCTGGCATCCCGACAATCCAGACTTTGTTGATCTTGGTACGGAGGCGTCCCGGATGGGCCCCATTCTGACTTTCAAGATCAGCGCTCGTCGGCTGCTGGACGACGAGTTCGCCTTCTCCAACGGCTCGGGGAATGGCACGACCGATCAACGTCAATGGGTCCTGCTGCTGCAAGCGGAAAGAAAGGGGATGATCGTGGCCGCCAGTCCGATCATGGTTCCGAGCGATACCTTGCGGGCCGCCGCAACAACCAGGCCTGAAGAGACCCGGGACGGCCGGATCCAGGTCGGCGCTACGCCAGGAAGATCGGTTGTCATAACGGTGAAGCGGACACGACGGTTGCCGGCGTGGCATCGTCCCCGGTTGGTGGTTTAGGAGCTCTGTCAGCGTACGACGCCGTCATGACATCCCTTCACATCAAAGGCTCGCTCCTTCGCGAATGCCCAAACATCTCCACTCAGTGCAGGTATTCCGACACATGCACGAACCGAAAGCCTCGCTTGCGCAG
>DASRJV010000001.1:0-5111 GCA_035649295.1 Propionibacteriaceae bacterium | reverse complement strand
GAGGCGTCGGCGGCGACCGCCGCGCGGTGGTGGAAGCGGCAACCCGAGGGCTTCTTTGTGGTCCGTGGCCAGGACGACCTGGTTGGTGGCATTGTCGCCGTGCTGGACCTGACCCGAGCATCTGCCGAGGACCTAGCGGCTGATCCAGGCGCTCGCGCAGCCTGGGACTTTGCAACGCGGCAAGGCGCCCCTCGACCCGCCGAGGCCGTCACTCAATCGCGGTTCATCGTCGATCGGGAGACCTACCAGGGACCGTCTGCCACCCTCAACGCCGTAGCCACCCTGGCGCTGCAGCGTTATTTGAGCATCCCGAACCTGGCCTGGGATTTCCTCACGCTGGCTGATCCGGAGCGTTGGGACGCGTACTTCGCGGCCGCCGACCAGCCGCGTGCGGACGGCGCCGACTTCTTTGTGGGCGACCGCCGCTACGGCTTGTTCGCCCACGACTTCCGACGGGTTCCAGCGGACGTCCTGCTGGAGCGTATAACCGAGCGTGCCCTCGCCCAGGACATCACTGCATCTCCCGCGGCGATCAAGCCGTCGCTCCTGATGCTCTCTCAGACGGAGTTTGACGACTCGGTACGACAGGCGTTACGTGACTTGCGACGACCGGACCTGCTGGCGCGCAACCCACTGCTGCGGACCCGTCTCATGCATGACCGCGCCGGAAACGACGAGCCGAGCGCAGCGACCTTAGAGAGACTGATGCGGGCGGCAGTTGAGACCCTCAGAGAGCATCCGCGCGATGACAAGCTGTGGCGGGCTGTCGACCGCACCTACGTGCGGCCGGCCGCCACTCAGGAGCGAGCCGCTGCGGCGCTCGGGCTGCCGTTCAGCACCTACCGCCGCCATCTCACTCAGGGAGTGGATCGAGTCGTGCGCTGGCTGTGGGACCGGGAAGTCTACGGCGAGCAGCACTGAGCAGAGCTGGACAGACACTGCTCTGTAAAACGAGCATGGTCTGGGCGCAGGCTCTCCCTGTCCAAGGAGGTGCCTGCGATGAACAACACGGTGATCGGTGATCGGGCGGTCGTGCTCGGTGCAAGCATGGCGGGACTGCTGACCGCTCACGTGCTCGCCAATAGCTACGGGCAGGTGATCGTCATCGACCGAGACCAGCTGCCAGAGACGTCCAGGCACCGGCGTGGTGTCCCTCATGGCCGTCATCTCCATGCGTTGGCGGCGCGGGGACAGCAAGCCTTGGAGGAGCTGTTTCCGGGTCTCACCGAGGAACTGGTCACCAACGGGGCGCTGGCCGGTAGCTTGCTGGCCGATGCGCGCATGTTCCTCAGCGGCTACCGGCTTCGGCAGACCGATACCGGACTGGTGCTCCTCTGTGCCAGCCGACCGTTCCTCGAGGCGCATATCCGTGCCAGGGTGCGGGCCCACCACAACGTGACTGTGCTCGACCGCTGCGACGTCGTCGGGCTCGCCACCACCTCGGATAATCGCCGCGTAACCGGCGCCCGCGTGCTGCGTCGGGCCGACAGCAGCGCCGAGGAGGTGCTGGCCGCCGACCTCGTGGTCGACGCGACCGGCCGCGGCTCGCGCACTCCTGCGTGGCTGGAGTCGCTTGGCTACCCACGGCCGGAGCTGGAGCAGGTGCGGATCGGCCTGGCCTATGCAACCCGGATCTACCGGCTACCGACCGACGCACTCGACGGTGACCTGGCAATCCTGGACGCGGCCACGCCCCAGCTTCCGCGTACCGGTGCTCTCCTTGCGCTGGAGGGCGATCGGTGGATGTTGACCCTGGCCGGAATTCTCGGTGACCACCCGCTCATCGACTCCGAGGGCTTTCTCGATTTCGCCCGGTCGCTTCGTTTCCCCGATATCTATGAGGCGATCCGCGACGCCGAACCGCTAGATGAACCGGTCGGCTTCCACTTCCCAGCCAGCGCCCGGCACCGCTACGAACGGCTGCACCGCTTTCCTGCCGGCTTTCTTGTCGTGGGCGACGCGGTGTGCAGCTTCAACCCGATCTACGGCCAAGGAATGAGCGTGGCCGCACTGGAGGCGCTCATGATGCGCGACCATCTAAAGCAGGGCCTCGAGCCGCAGCCTTCACGCTGGTTCCGCGATGTCGCCCGCGTGGTTGACGTGGCATGGAACATGTCGGCTGGCGGCGACCTCAACTTTCCCGGCGTCGAAGGACACCGAACTTTCAAGATCCAGCTGCTGAGCGCATACCTGGCCAAGCTGCACGCGGCCGCCGCCCACGATGCCCGTCTCGCAACCGCCTTTATCAGGGTCTCCGGACTGGTCGCACCACCCCAGTCGCTGCTGCATCCCAGCGTCGTGCTGCGCGTGCTGCGAAAAGGCGGCCGTACCACGGCCGGTAGGTCGCCCGACCTCTCTGTCACGCAGAGCGGCTAAACCTCTGCGCG
Organism: Propionibacteriaceae bacterium; assembly: GCA_035649295.1. Taxonomy (GTDB): domain Bacteria; phylum Actinomycetota; class Actinomycetes; order Propionibacteriales; family Propionibacteriaceae; genus Microlunatus. Next base: position 2,724 of record DASRJV010000001.1, on the reverse strand, counting down.
CTCAGGGTCGGGTTGTCCTGCTTCGGTCGCGCCACAAGAGCAAGGCGACGACCGCAATCACCACAAGGTGGAGCGCGATCCCGATTGTCTGGGCGATCGCATCCGAGGTGGGGAAACCTTCCAGATGAAGGAAGTGGAAGATCGCGTGGGGCACCGCGTACACAGCGATCGCGACCACCGCCACCGCACTCAGCAACCACTGGCCGATCACTGCTGCCGCTGCGAGCACCACGGTGAGAGCGAGACTGAGCTCACCGACATCTCGCACCAGGTGCTCGTTGTACGGCGGGAGCAGCGACACCCATGGATGCCCGGGTAGCGGGAAGCTGCCGTAGAAGCTCGTGGGTGCGAACAGAGCCCAGACGCCAATGATCGTCTGCAAGACCGCGAGAACCCCAAGCCCCGTGCGAACCCCTACCGATGTGGTACGCGCCGCACCTGGCGCCCTCTCGGCTGCCGTCATGTCCGAGTAGCCACGGCCGAGGTGTCCCGGCGTCGGACGAGGCGCGAGTTGATCATGGCGTTGGCCACTCGGAAGCGGAGGTTGCGGTTCATGATCTCGAAACGCCCTGTGCTGTGGAACTGGCGGGCCGCGCGCCGGGACTCGAGCACCGCCTTGCGCCCCCGGGCCGCGATGCGGGCAGCGAGGAGATCGGCATCGGCGGTGAGATTCCCGGACCCGAGCAGCTCGGAAAGCTCCAATGCATCGAGCATCGCGGTGTTGGCGCCTTGGCCCTGGAACGGACTCATCGGATGCGCCGCGTCACCGATCAGCCAGACGTTGCTGTCGCGTACCTGCTTTGTCGGATTGCGGTCGTAGTAACCGCGAGGCTTGATCGAATCCGGATCGGCGGCCGACACGATCGCTCCAATCAACGGGTGCCATCCAGCCGTTGCCTCGCGCACCTGGCGCAGTAAGTCTGGCTGGGTTGTCGATTCGAGCACTGCGGGCTCGGTTGCTGACGTGTAGGAGAAATGGACGCCACCGGGCTGGCGGTAGCAGAAGAACGAATTGCCACGGTCGCCCAAGGTCATGAAGTAACCGCCGCTGAGGAGCGGATCGTCAACGGTTAGGGCTGCGTCGCCGGTGATCGCGGACAGCCCAAGGAAGTGCAGCGAATCATCAACGATCTGGCGGCGGAGAGTGGAACCCACGCCGTCACACCCGATCACCACATCGCCGTCCACATGACGCCCGCCGGTGAAAACCACCCGGTGCCGCGTGTCGATCGTCTCGTAGCCGAGGGCCTGGAAGCCATATTTCACCTGTGTCGTGGTCAGCGTCTCGACGAGCACGGACTGAAGGTGGTCGCGCTGCGCGCGGTACGTCTGGTGCCGTGCGCCTTTTCCTGAGGGGAGGGCCAACAGCGTACCTCCCTGATGATCAGTGATCACGAAGTTCGTCACTTGGTCGGCGCCGGAGCTCAGGACGTCATCCAACAGGCCGAGTCGCTCGAGCACGCTCAGGCCAGCATCCCCTTTGAGACCGATTGCATAGCCCTTCCGGCGGGCATCGGCCGCTGTGTCGCGCTCGTACAACTCCACCTCAATCCGGGGCGCCAGCTGAGCCAGGGCGACCGCAAGCGTCAAGCCGCTGATCCCCGCTCCGACGATGATCACCTTCATGATCGACCTCCCTGATCCGTCGCCCCATCAGGCCCGACTTGTCGCCTTTGGTCGCGTACGAGCCGATCAGGAATGATCAGTGTCGTCGAGCTTGGCGGCTTGGCGGTTGAGGTAGCGCTGCTGTGCCAGGTTAGTGGCCCTACGCGCCGCTCCCCGGTATGCCTCCCGAGCGGCGTCCTTGTCGCCAGTCATCTCCAGCAGATGGGCGCGTACCGCATAGCGCCGGTGGTCCTCGGCGAGCTGCTTGTCATCGGCCAGGGAGTCCAGTCGCTGCAGCCCAACAGCCGGGCCGTCGGCCATCGCGACGGCGACAACATGATTCAGTGCCACCATCGGGTTATCTGACATCTGCAGCAGTAGCGCATAGAGCGCCTTGATCTGCGGCCAGTCGGTCTCGTGTTCACTGGGTGCCTCGTCATGGATTGCCGCAATGGCTGCCTGCAGCTGATAGGGACCGGCTGTCCCACGAGGCAACACCTTGGTGATCAACGCAACTCCCTCGGCGATGTCGTCGGTGTTCCAAAGGGAGCGGTCCTGCTCGGCCAGCGGCACCAGCTCACCGGTGGCGGTGGTGCGCGCAGCCCGCCGAGCATCGGTGAGCAGCATGAGCGCCAGCAGCCCGGCAACTTCTCCATCGTCGGGCAGCGCCTTGGCGACCATACGGGTGAGCCGGATCGCTTCTGTCGACAACTCAGCACGATGCAAGCTGGCGCCGGTGGTGGCGGCATAGCCTTCGGTGAAGATCAAGTAGAGCACGTGCAGGACCGACGCCAGTCGGTCGGCGCGCTCGGCTGGAGCAGGCAAACGAAATGGAATCCCGCTGTCCTTGATCTGCTGCTTCGCTCGAGTAATCCGCCGCGTCATGGTTCCCTCTGAGACCAAGAAGGCACGGGCGACCTCCCCGGTGGTCAGGCCGCCGACCGCTCGCAGCGTGAGCGCGATCTGAGACGGCGCCGATAGGGCGGGATGGCAGCACATGAACAGCAAGATCAACGTGTCGTCGGAGTCGCCTGCTCTCTCGGCGGCGTCAGTCTGCTGATCAGGCAATTCCCACCGCGCGGCGGTGTCCTCACGACGTCGACGAGCCTGCTCACTGCG